>JAOPVF010000077.1 GCA_025963195.1 Mycobacterium sp.
GCGGGTTGACGAAGCTGGCGACCAGAAGGAAGGGTCGCAGCGCATCCTGGTCACCGGCGCGGCGTCGCGCATACCGGTCCTCGAGCCATGCCACCACCCGGTTGGCGATCAACGGGTCCCTGCGGAAACCGCTGTTGGACAGCAACGCCCCGTGTGGTTCGGGCCCGACCCAGCCGGAGAAGCCGTACGGGGCAAGCGGATCCGCGTCGACGTAGCGTTTCACCGCCGCTGGGTCGATCACGCCGTCGTCGTCGTTGGTGGCCAATGACTGGCCGGTCACCGGATCTTCGAGATCGGCGTGCGAGATGTGCCACTTGCCGTCGTAGTGGGTGTCGTAGCCTGCGGCGCGGAACCAGTTGCCAAGGGTGGGCACCTCGCCGGCGCGCAGCCAGCGCAGCCGGGAGTCGTCGAAGCGCTTGCCGATGCCGTCGGTTTGGGTGACGCCGTGAAGGTCCGGGTACTGGCCGGTGAAGATCGTCGGACGGCTGGGCACGCACGCCAACGAGCCGGTGTAGTGACGGCCGAAGGTCACCCCGTGTTCGTCGAACCAGCGGCGACCGGTCAACGTGCGGTGGCGCCAGGCCTTCACGTCCGCAGACTCGTACGGCGGCTCCGCGCGCTCCTCGTCGGTCATCACGATGACGATGTCGGGATGTTCGGTCACGGAGTCCTCCAGTTGACGGCGCTGCACACCGTGCTCAACGTAGCCTCACCGGTCGGCTACGGCGCGCTCTTACGCACTTCCAACGTGGCCCGGTACTGCTCGAGGGGTATGACGTCTTCGGGGGTTTGCGGGTACGGCTCGAGCGACACCAGCTTGATCACGTACTCACCAACTTCGGCCGTCTGCACGTTCTGACCGGGTGCCGGATGGGTGTTGAACGCCACCGTCTTTGGCGCGCTTTCCCCGGCTTGGACGACGAACGCGATCCGCGCCTGCCCGGACCACACACACTCGACCTGCGCTGGACAACGCGAGTCCTCCAACACCTCGTCGAACCGGATGCGCAGCTTCTCGCCGACGATCACGTCCTGTCCACCGGCAAGCGCGAACGCCTCGTTCATATGGAACTCGACGTCGTCGGCGCGTGCTTCCTTGGCGTGCTGGCAGCCCATCAGCGCAAGGGCCACGACCGTCGCCACCAGCCATACCCGAACCATGCCGGTCAACCTAGTCTGCTCAAGAGCGCCCCACGGCGTCTTCGTCGCGCCCGGGCCGACTGCCGAGTAGGGATGTCATTTGTTCGTTCCGCGTTCGGGTTTCTTGCTCGGCGACGAAGTCGTCGCTCGCGGCAACCCTGCCTGCGAAACCGTCGAGCAGTGGCAGTGCGCCGTCGTCGCTGCACTCATTGCCGCCTACGGCTGGTTGGTGAGCTACCAGGGAGTCTTGGAATTCGCTTAGATAATCCTTAGGTTTCTTATTTTTGGCGTACAGTCGCACCTGGGGCCGCCGCCCAGCGGACTGCGGCGGCCTCGCGACGAGGAGGTGCGTATGCGACAGCTCGGCGATCATGCGGTTGTCTTGGGGGCAGGCATGGCTGGTTTGCTTGCCGCTGGCGTGCTTTCGGAGTTCTACACCACGGTCACCGTGGTCGAGCGGGACCAATTGCCCGGTCGCCCCCGTCAGCGCAGGGGAATTCGGCAAGGCGAGCATTTGCACAGCCTGTTGAGCCGCGGCACGCACACACTGGAGTACCTCTTTCCCGGGCTTCTCGACGAACTCGTCGCCGACGGTGCCAACGTCCTCGATGACGGCGACCTGTCGCGCATCGACGCGCGCTTCGGTCCGTACGGATTCAACCGCTCGCAGAAGCTCGCCGATCCCGAGGCGCTGGTCATGTACCTGGCGAGCCGCCCGTTCGTCGAGTTCCACGTCCGCCGCCGCGTCCAGGCCCTCGGCAACGTGAGATTCCTCGACGAGCACGACGTGGTGGAGCCGACCGCCGCCACGCCGGACCGCGTTACCGGCGTCCGGCTGGTCGACCGTGCCACCGGCGATGACGCGCCACTGAATGCCGACCTGGTCGTCGACGCCATGGGACGCGCCGCGCGCACGCCGGCCTTCCTCGAGAGACTTGGCTACGGGCGACCGGAAGAACGGCGCTCCAAGGCCCACGCGACCTACTCGAGTCAGTTGTTGCACATCCACGAAGGCTTGATCGCCGAGAAGATGGTGTTCTTTCCCGGCAAGTCGACGCGCGGCGGGTTGGCGGCCTATGAGGACGGTTCGTGGATGCTGACGGCGGGCCGCTTGGCCATCGACACCGATCCGCCGACCGACTTCGCCGGCATGATCAAGCTCGTCGAGCAGAGCGCGCCGCCTCACGTTCTTGCCGCACTCCGGTCTGCGAAACCCCTCAGCGACGTGTCCGTCTTCCGGTACACCGGCGCCGTGTGGAGACGTTATGACCGAATGCCTCGCTTCCCTGCGGGACTCCTGGTCGTCGGCGATGCCCTGTGTAGCCTGAACCCCATCTACGGCCAGGGCATGACGATGGCAGGGCTGGAAGCCCTTGCGCTGCAAGAGCATCTGCTGCATCCAGGTGCGACTCCTCAGCAATTCTTCAAGGACGCCGCCAAGCACATCGGGCCGACGTGGGCGATGAACCAGACCAACGACCGCGAGTCGTCACCCGTGCACGGACGTCGTTCGCTTGCGGGGCGCCTGAGGAACTGGAGCGTGAACCAGACGATGAAGGCCGCCGAGAACGACATCGTGCTCACCGAGCGCTTGTTGCGGGTGGTCAACCTCGTCGATCCGCCGAGCAGGCTGAGGGATCCGGCCCTCCTCAGGCGAGCAGTCCTCGGCAACATGCGGCGCGGGCGGGCCAAGCCGGCGAAGACGCTAGGCACGACGCCGCGTCGGACGCAGCCGGTCGAACGCGCGCAGGGTCAACCGGGGCCCCATGGACTAGTCGCTGGCCGGTAGGGGCGCAACGGGCGCACCCCCTGCGGTAACGCCGCTGTCAACCGAATAGCGTGCGAAACATGGCCGACTATCGCTTCGTCACGTACGAGACCCTCGACGGGGGCACCATCGTCCGGATCATGCTCAACCGACCGAACCAGCGCAACGCGCAGCAACGCGGCCTGCTCGTCGAACTCAACGAAGCGTTCCTCGAGGCGGAGGCCGACGACGAGGTCCGCGTCGTGATCCTCGGCGGCTACGGGCCGATGTTCTCCTCCGGCCACGACCTCGGATCGAAGCAAGCGATGTCGGAACACGCACCGGGACCCGATCAGCATCCGAGCTTCCAAGAGAATGGGGCCACCCGCCAGGGCGCCGAGAAACTGATGCTTCAGGAGTGGCACTACTTCTTCGAGAACACCCGCCGCTGGCGCAACCTCCGCAAGATCACCGTCGCCCAGGTGCACGGCGAGGTGTATGCCGCCGCACTCATGCTGATGTGGTCGTGTGACCTGATCGTGGCAGCGGACGGCACGCGCTTCGCCGACGTCGTCGGCACTCGGCTGGGCATGTGTGGCGTCGAGTACTTCGCCCATCCGTGGGAGTTCGGTGCACGAAAGACCAAGGAGCTCATGCTCACCGGCGATTCCTTGTCAGTCGACGAGGCTCATGCGCTCGGGATGGTGTCCAAGGTGTTCCCCGCCGACGAGCTGGCCGACCGTACGCTGGACTTCGCTCGCCGCATCGCCAAGGTGCCAACGATGGCGGCGCTGCTGATCAAGGAATCGGTCAACCAGACCCAGGACAACCAGGGCTTCCACAATTCGTTGAATGCGTGCTTCACGCTGCACCAACTCAACCACGGCCACTGGACCCAGGTGCACGGTGGCGGGTTCCCCGTCGCCAACGAATCCGACGGCATCGCGAACTGGCGTGAGGCGCCGCCGGTGGTCAACGCGGTCAAGGACAAGGTGAGAGGGGACGGCTGACGGCTCCGTGCGTCGAGATAGCACTCACGCACACGAAGTGCGCGCCAGCGGTGCGCCACCACCGCAACCTCGACGACGTTGCATCGACCTTGTCAACTTCCTGAAAGCTCGGCATAATGCTAGGTAGGCTAATTGCTTAGTAGGTGAAGGCCCGGGATGAAAGATGAAGGTCAAGGCGGCAACCGCCGCAGCAGCAGCACTATTGATCTTGGGGGCAGGGGCACTCTCGACGGCACCGCCGGCAGCCGCTGACGGCTGCGGCAACGCCGTGGTGTGGGGCAACGGCGGCGGCCAATGCGACGGGCCGTTCTATGCCGACGGAAGTTTTCAGCGCTGCGTCACCGTGTACGTGCTGGGCATCGGCGGCACCAACTGTTTCCTCGTACCGCCGCCACCGCCCTAACGGCACTCCCGGCCTGCGCCTGCGCCGGCACGAGTGCGGGTGATGGCCGGTTCGACGAACCCGGCGTCGCGCGTTGCGCGGCGCACGGCATCGGCGACTGCGTGCCGCTCGGCGGCGGGAACCAGGGCGATCACACAGCCCCCGAAACCGCCCCCTGTCATGCGGGCTCCTAGCGCCCCTGCCGCCACCGCGGTGTCGGCGATGAGATCGATGTGGTCGGTGGTGATGGCGAAGTCGTCGCGCATCGACGCTTGCGAGGCGGTGAAGATCCGGCCGACCTGGGCGAAGTCGGAATCCCGCAGCGCCGCAACGACATCGAGGACCCGCTGATTGTCGGTGAGGATGTGGCGGGCGCGCCGGGCATCGACCGGGTCGTGCACCGCCGTCAGGGCCGACGGCCCGCCGGGCTGTGCCTCTCGCAGGGAGGTGAACCCCAGATCGGCGGCCGCGCGTTCGCATGCCTTGCGGCGCTCGGCGTACTCGCCGCCGGCGTGACGGTGCGGGGCGCGGGAGTTGATCAGGAGCAGCGCGATGTCGGAGGCATCGGGATCGAACGGCACCGGCGCGACGGTGGTGTCGCGGAAGTCGATCAGCATGGCGTGGTGCGGCGCGCCGAACAGCGACGCCAGTTGGTCGAGCAGACCCGTTGGGGCGCCGACGTACTCGTTCTCGGCCTTCTGTGCGATCCGCGCCATGTCGACGCGGTCCACGTCGATACCGGCGGCGGTGACGAGTGCGCCGAGCGCTGCGCACTCCACCGCTGCCGAGGAGGCAAGCCCCGATCCCATCTCCACACCACTGGTGAGGTGCAGGACGCCGCCGGGAACCCGGTGCCCGGCGCGGCTCAGGGCCCACACCACCCCGGCGACGTAGGCCCCCCAGCCGGTGACCCCGCCGGGGGAGGTGTCGAGAGGAATCCTCGCCTCGCCTTCGTCACGATCACTGCGCACCGTGATCGCGTCGCCATCACCGGGTGAGAAGGTCGCTACCGTGCGCTCGGGCAGTGCGATGGGCAGCGCGAAACCCAGGTTGTAGTCGGTATGTTCACCGATCAGGTTGATCCGGCCCGGTGCCGAGTACGTGATCGTGCGGTTGGCGTCGATGGCGTTCACACCTCCCGCAGCCGAGCGGCGACGCTCTCCGGCGTCACGTCGCTGATGAACGCGTCCATCGCCGATTCCGAGCCGGCCAGGAACTTGAGTTTGGTGGCGCTGCGACGTACCGACATCAACTCGACGTGGAAGTACCCTTCGCGCTGCGCATCGGTGTCGGCGTACTGGTGCAGTGCCGAAATGTAGGGCAGCGGTGTGGGATACATCCGGTCGAATCGACGCAGGACGTCGAGGTAGATGTCGGCGAATCCGTCCAACTCGGCGGTGTCGAGCTCGGTGAGGTTGTGGACGAATCTGTTCGGATAGACGTGCACCTCCACCGGCCAGCGCGCGGCGAACGGGACGAATGCGGTGAAGTGTTCCGTCCGCGCGATGACGCGACTACCGTTGGCCATCTCGTGGCGGAGCAGATCGGCAAACAAGTTGGTGCCGTTGCATTTCCGGTGCGCGGTGGCCTGGCGCAGCATGAGTGCGGCCCGTGGGGCGAGGTAGGGGTAGGCGTAGATCTGTCCGTGCGGATGTGTCAGCGTGACCCCGATCTCCTCACCCCGGTTCTCGAAGCAGAATACCTGCTCGATTCCCTCTCGATTCATCAGGTCTGCGGTGCGGTGCCGCCACGCCTGCACGACAAGGCGGGCATGCCGGGGGGCGAGTTCGCCGAACGATGCATCGTGGCTTGGTGAGAACGAAATCACCTCGCAGCGGCCGTGACCGGGCGCCGTGACGAATCCGGTGCCGTCCACAGCAGACGGTGTGGTCGCCGGCCCGTCCGCTCCCGAGAGGCTGGGGAACCGGTTCTCGAAGACGACGACGTCGTAATCTGGCGCGGGCACCTCGCTGGTAAGCCCGGAGGGGCCGGGACACAATGGGCAGTCGCCTGCCAGTGGCTTGTACGTGCGATCCTGGCGTAGCGCCGCGATGATCACCCATTGACCTGTTTGACGGTCAAAACGCAACTCGGACTGTCCATTTGCCCGTGGTGGTAGCGGCCGTCGATCTTGCACCGGTGCCGGGAGGTGGTCCGGCAGCGAGAAGAACAGTAGATCGCGGCCGTCTGCCAGAGTCCACGGCGTCGGGGCCGTCGTGGTGTCGGTCATCGCGATGTGCCCACCTCGGCGATCAGCAGTTCGCCGACCTGTGAGCTGACGGCGGCCCGATCGTCTCCGGTCAGACCGTCATCGGCGATGAGCGTGTTGACCTGCGCGAGCCGCGCGAAGACGTTGGTGCCGACTTCACAGTACTTGGTGTGATCGGCGAGCACGACCAGCCTGCCCGAGATCTCGATCAGTGCCCGATTCGTCTGCGCCTCGGCGATATTCGGGGAAGTCAGGCCGGCCTGGCGGTCGAATCCGTGCACGCCCAGGTAGGCGGCGTCCACTCGGAACGAGGCGATCGCCGCATCGGCGACCGGGCCCACCAACGCATCCGACGGGGTGCGAACACCACCGCTGAGGTAGACCAGCGGACCATCGGTGCTCGCACCGGCGGGGTCAGTCATCTCCCGAAAGACGCTGATCGAGTTGGTGATCACGGTGATCGACGGCCGCTGCCGCAGGCTGCGTGCCAGCTCGGTGGTGGTGGTGCCTGCACCGATCGCGATCGTCATGCCGTCCTCGACGGTCTCGGCTGCCACGGCCGCGATGGCGGCCTTCTCCGCTCGCTGTTGACCGGCCTTCACCGCCGACCACGGTTCCTCGCCCCGCTTGTGGCGGTTCACCGCGCCGCCGTGCACCTTGCGCAACAGGTCCTGGGCGTCGAGGGCATCCAGGTCGCGGCGGACGGTCATCTCGGACACGTCCAGATCGGCGGCCAGGTCGGCCACCCGAACCGCGCCGGCGGAGTTCATGATCCGCAGGATCAGGCTCCGTCGCTCGTCGGCAAGCATCGTCGGAACCATCCTTCCCGTGTTCACGACCGCACCGTTCCCAGGCAAAACAAACAATAACAAACATAGCAACCCCAGACCTCGGCGAGAAACGGCTCGCGGGTGTTGCTTTTTGTTCGCTAAAGTAAGAACATGTGACGTGATCCGCATCACCCAACGAAGGAGTGCCATCGATGACGGCCACCGTGCTGGCAGCTGAAAACGTATTGCGGGTCAACGCCGGAGTGCTCGACTACGTGTTGATCGCGGTCTACTTCGTCTTCGTTCTCGGCATCGGCTACCTGGCTCGCAGCCAGATCTCCTCGAGCCTGGACTTCTTCCTGTCAGGACGCCGACTGCCCGCCTGGGTCACCGGCGTGGCGTTCGTCTCGGCCAATCTTGGCGCCGTCGAGATCATGGGCATGTCGGCCAACGGCGCCCAGGTCGGACTCTCGACCGTGCACTACTACTGGATCGGCGCCGTCCCGGCGATGCTGTTCCTCGGCGTGGTGATGATGCCGTTCTACTACGGCTCCAAGGTGCGCAGCGTTCCCGAGTTCATGCGCCGCCGCTTCGGCACCGGAGCACATCTGGTGAACGCCATCAGCTTTGCCGCCGCCCAGGTGCTCATCGCAGGGGTCAACCTGTTCCTGCTCTCGAGCGTCATCAACGTGCTGCTCGGGTGGGAGCGCTGGGTATCACTGATCATCGCCGCCGCGATCGTGCTCACCTACACCGCGCTTGGCGGACTGTCGGCGGCCATCTACAACGAAGTGCTGCAGTTCTTCGTGATCCTCGCCGCGCTGATCCCACTCACCGTGTTCGGGCTCATCAAGGTCGGCGGGTGGAGCGGGCTCAAGGACAAGGTGATCGACACGACCAAGTCCGGTGGCTCGGTGACCGCGTCAGTGCAAGAACAACTCAACTCATGGCCCGGCCAGGCGCTCAGCGGTTTCAGCAGCCCCGTCTGGTCGGTGATCGGGATCGTGTTCGGGCTCGGATTCGTGCTCTCCTTCGGCTACTGGACGACCAACTTCGTCGAGGTGCAGCGCGCCATGGCCTCGGATTCGATGTCGGCGGCACGGCGCGCGCCGATCATCGCATCGTTCCCGAAGATGTTCATCCCCTTCGTGGTGGTCGTGCCCGGCATGATCGCCGCCGCGGCGATCGGCGACATGATCCATCTGAAGACCACCGGCGAAGGCGGGGTCACCTACAACGACGCCATGCTGCTGATGATCCGCGACATCCTGCCCAACGGCCTCATAGGCGTGGCGGTCGCCGGCCTGATGGCGTCTTTCATGGCGGGCATGGCAGCGAACATCTCGGCGTTCAATGCCGTTCTGAGCTACGACATTTGGCAGCAGTACATCGTCAAGGACCGATCCGACGACTACTACATCAAGGTGGGCCGCTACGCGACGGTGGTCGCGACGATCCTGGCGATCTTCACCGCGCTGATCGCCGCCGGCTACTCCAACCTGATGGACTACCTGCAAACCCTGTTCGGGTTCTTCAACGCACCGCTGTTCGCAACGTTCATCCTTGGCATGTTCTGGAAGCGGATGACCCCCACCGCAGGCTGGACCGGCTTGGTGTCCGGAACGCTGGCCGCGATAGTCGTGTTCATCCTGTCCAAGGTCGGCGTCATCGATCTGCCAGGACAGGGCATGCCCTTCCTGGCGGCCACCGCCGCGTTCGTCGTCGACATCGTCGTGAGCGTCGCCGTCAGCATGGTGACCACGCCCAAACCCGCGGCCGAACTGGCCGGCTTCGTCTACTCCGAGACGCCGGTGCACATGCGTTCCGATCCGGCCGACGCGGGCAGACCCTGGTTCCAGCGGCCGGTTCCGCTGGCCTCGGTGGCGCTCGTCCTCGTCATCGCCCTCAACATCGTCTTCCACTGAGATCTCTGCGAGGAGCCACCATGACTCGACCACATCCCCATCCGGTGTTGCTGCATCTGTTCGACATTCGCAACATCGTCGGTGCGTTGCTCGCCATCTACGGCGTGCTACTCACCATCGCAGGATTCGTGCCAGCGATCCTCGGCGACCACGACAATTCGGCCGCCGCGACCGACCGCACCGACCTCTACGTCGGCACCGACGCCAACTGGTGGGTGGGGCTCATCCTGCTCGCCATCGGGGTCGGCTTCTTCGCCTGGGCCTTGCTGCGTCCGGTGCGACCCGAGGTGCCGACATCCGACGAGGCATCCGCGGCGCCGGAGGGTTAGCTCGACAGGACGGCCGAGAGCCGTCCGACTCCCGGAAAATGAGGTTGTCTGTTTCGGCCGATTCATACGCGGTTAGATTGGACACACAGACGTCAAGGGAGCCGCTTCATGACAACAACCGTTTCCATCCAACCCGTGTACCAAGTCGTCAACCCGGCGACCGGCGCCGCTGGCGAGGCATTCGATTTCGCGACCGACGCCGAGGTCGAGGCGACGCTGGCCGCTTCGGAAGAGGCCTACCGTGCGTGGCGGGACGTGCCGATCGAGGAGCGGGCGAAGGTCGTGGCACGGGTGGGGGAGCTCTTCAAGGAGCACGCCGACCGACTGGGCGCCATCGCGACCGAGGAGATGGGCAAGCCGCTTCCGGAGGCGGTCGGCGAGGCTGACTTCTGCGGCGACATCTTCGACTACTTCGCCACCGAGGGACCAGGACTGGCTTCCGCCCAGGAGATCAAGACGTTCTCGGCTGGCAAGGCGTTCGTGCAGAAGCTCCCGATCGGGCCCTTGCTTGGCATCATGCCGTGGAACTATCCCTTCTACCAGATCGCGCGGTTTGCTGCGCCAAACCTGGTATTGGGCAACACGATTCTGCTGAAGCATGCCGAATCCGTGCCGAAGTCGGCGCTGGCCGTCCAGGAACTCATGGACCAAGCCGGGGTGCCGGCTGGCGTGTATCAGAACATCTTCGCGTCGTACGCACAGGTGGAGCAGATCATCGGTGACCGTCGCATCGTCGGCGTCTCGCTGACCGGCTCGGAGCGGGCCGGCTCGGTGGTGGCGGCCATCGCGGGCAAGAATCTCAAGAAGTGCGTGCTCGAGCTCGGTGGCTCCGACGCGTACGTGGTGCTCGATTCCGATGACGTCAAGGCGTCAGCAGACTTGGCGTGGGACACCAGGATTGGGAACACCGGGCAGGCGTGCAACTCGAACAAGCGGATGATCGTCAACCGCGACATCTACGACGGCTTCGTCGGGCGCCTCGTCGAGCGCGCGAAGGACTTGAAGCCGGGCGACCCGGCCGAAGCGGCCGACGGCACCTTTGCACCGCTGTCATCGCGCAAGGCTGCCGAGATCCTGCACGAGCAGGTTCAGGACGCCGTCGCCAAGGGCGCGACCCTGCACGCCGGCGGCGTGCTCGGCGATGGTCCGGCCGCCTACTACTCGCCCGCGGTGTTGACCGGCATCACCCCCGAGATGCGCGCGTATCGCGAAGAGTTGTTCGGTCCCGTCGCCGTGGTGTACTCCATCACCAGCGACGAGGAGGCGTTGACGCTGGCCAACGACTCCGACTACGGCCTTGGCGGCGCGGTGTTCAGCACCGATCGCGAGCGTGCGGAGAAGATCGCGCAGCGGCTCGAGTCGGGCATGTCGAACGTCAACGCCCCAGCCAACGAAGGTCAAGAGGTGCCTTTCGGCGGCGTGAAGCGCAGCGGGTTCGGGCGTGAGCTGGGTCCGCTGGGGATGGACGAATTCGTCAACAAGCGGCTGTACTACGTCGCTGAATGACGGGCTACTCGGGGAGCTCGCTTGCGCTCTGAGTGCAAGCGGTCTCCTTGATCAAGAATGCGATTCTTGGCTAGCCGGCGGCAAATCCGTTGGCGCAGAAGTCCCATACTTCGTCGGCCGAGATGAGCTTGACGGATGCATCATCCGAACCGCTGGATTGCGCGACGAACATCACCGTCTGCATGGTCATCACTGCCATCCGCTTGGGGTCGAGGCCGGGGCGCAGCTTGCCGG
>JAOPVF010000092.1 GCA_025963195.1 Mycobacterium sp.
TCCCCACGGCCGGCAACGTCCCGTGGAGCAAGGCCGCCAATGACGATGGCACGTTCCGCAGCGATGACGAGCTGAAGGAGCTCTACTCCGAGGTCGGACTCGACGAGGGCAAGGACACCATCGCCTATTGCCGCATCGGTGAGCGCAGCTCGCACACCTGGTTCGTGCTCAAGGAGATCCTGGGCTACCCCAACGTCAAGAACTACGACGGTTCGTGGAGCGAGTACGGCTCGCTGCGCGGCGTACCGGTCGCCCTCGGCGACGAAGCGGGCGTGGCCTGATGTGCGGCGCGATCAAGGGCGGCCCTTCGCTCGAGGGCGTTGACGTCAAGAACCAGGCCGTGATCCAGGGCATTGTGACGCGCGACGGCCAGCCGGTCGGCAATGCGTACGTTCGCCTGCTCGACCGCACGGGTGAGTTCACCGCCGAGGTCCCGACGTCGGCAACCGGCCAGTTCCGCTTCTTCGGCGGACCCGGCACGTGGACGCTTCGCACACTGGCGCCCAAGTCGGTCTCGGTCGACACCACGGTCGAGGCCGCGATCGGCACCGTCACCGAGGTTCAGATCGAGATTTCCCCGGTGCTCGCTTCGGTCTGAGTCCCCGAAGTACGAACGGCGCGTCCCCGCGGGGGCGCGCCGTTCGTGTGCGGTGTGGGTCGTCGCATTTCGCCCGCTGCCATATTGCGGATGAAATACTCACGTGCGGTCTTTGTAGGTTACGATTTCGCATAACAACGGTGGCCATGCCTCGTTGTGACTAGTGAAGTTTTTTTTGTGCAACTCGGATCCCCTTGGGAGTACGGAATGAAGAAACTCCGGCTTATCGCCGCCGTTGTCATCGCGGGGGCGTTCACGATGCTCTCCACGGGCGCTGCTCAGGCATACGCTCCCGACGACGTGAACGTGATCATCACGATCCCGGATGCGACTCTCATCGGTGGCAACACCGTCCACTTCTCCGCGACAACGGACGCCCCTGACCTCCAGTGCAACTGGACCGTCAAGCTGGCCAATGGGGTGGCGGCAGGCGTCAGCGACACGCTCACCGGCTCGGGCACATCCTTCAGCGGCTCGTTCAAGACCAAGGTCGTTTCCGCCACCCAGAAGCACCCGCTCTCGGCGACGTGCAACTACGACGACGGCCATGAGGCAACCTCCAGCACCTCACCCGCCCGCTCGCACGCGGTGATTCCTGCGGTCTACGTGGTCAACACCGGATCGACGCTGCAGGCTGTGGCCCAGACCGTGTCGGCGAGCGCCACGGTCACCCTGCTCCCGCTCAGCGGCGACGACACCGGAGCGCTTCCGAACACCGGCGGCTCGCACCTGTGGGTTCTCGTCCTCGGTGGAGTCCTCCTCGTCGGCGGAGGTGGCCTCGTCCTCGCCACCCGCCGTCGTTCCACGCACCACTAGAACACGGCAGTCATGCGATCATGCACGTCCCACCTTTGTGGACGTGCATGATCGTTTTGTCGTATGCCACCACCAGTAGTGCGTCGTCGCAAGGTCAATCATGAGTGTCGGGTCCGGTTCGGTCAGGCGAGGCCGGCACCGCCCGTGGTACCGCAAGATCACGCGTAGCCAAGTCGGCACGGCGTGTCTTGGCGTCGCCTTCCTGTTGGCACTGTTGTTCGCCTTCCAGGCGCTTCGGGCCAGCTCGGCTCTGCGACTCGCAGGCAACCAGGCCCAGGTGCTGCAAGATCAGATCGTTGCGGGAGATGACACCTCGGCCGCCGTGACACTCCGTGGCCTGCAGGCGTCGGCGCACCGCGCCAAGAGCAACACCGATGGTCCGCTGTGGGACATCGGCTCAAAGGTGCCGTACTTCGGCAAGAACGTGTCGGCGGTTCAAACCGTGTCTGAAGTCATCGACAACATTGCGACGGACGCGCTGCCGCCGGTGGTGGCGCTGTCCAAGCAGATCAACCTCAGCACGTTCAGCCCCCACAACGGAAAGGTCGATCTGCCCGCGATCGCCAAGATTGCGCCGTCCGTGGCGACCGCGTCCAAGGCCCTGGATGCCGCGGAGCAGCGACTCAAGGGCATCAACGCGAGTTCGCTTCTCGTGCCCCTTCGCGACCCGGTCAGCGCGATCCAGTTCAAGATCGGCAGCGCCCAGTCCGCCGCGGACTCCAGCAATCTTGCCGCCAAACTGCTCCCTCAGATGCTCGGCGGCCAGGGCACCCGCCACTACCTCCTGTTGATCCAGAACAACGCGGAGGTCCGGGCCACCGGCGGCATCTCTGGATCATTTGCGATCCTCAAGGCCAAACAGGGCAGATTGTCGATGGGATTCCAGGGGTCGATCCAGGACCTCAAGCCATTCGTCAACCCCGTCGTCAAGATGACGGCCGACGAGGCCAGCGTGTTCCCGCCCACGCTGGTCCTCGACCTGCGTGATGCGAATGCCACGCCAGACTTCGCGCGCACCGGCCAAATCACGGCGGCGATGGTCAAAAAGGGGCTCGGCCAATCCGTGGACGGCGTGATCTCCGTGGATCCGATCGCGATGAGCTATCTGCTGTCCGGCACCGGGCCAGTCACTGCCGGGCCAGGAGTCGTCATCGACGATTCCAATGCGGTCCCGGTTCTGCTCAACTCGGTCTATCAGGCCTTCCAGAACGCAACCCAGCAAGATGACGTGTTCAAGGCGGCCGCGCGCAATATCTTCAACGTCGTGAAGTCCGGTCGAGGTGAACCGCGTCTGATCATCTCGGGCATGGTCAAGGCCGCCAACGAGAACCGGCTGATGATCTGGTCGGCCCACCCCGATGAGCAGGACCAGATCGCCAGTTCAGGCGTCAGCGGCGTGATGTCCAAGGATGGCGGTGCAACACCGCATATCGGGATGTACCTCGGTGACGCCGCTTCCACCAAGATGGAGTACTACCTCGACTACTCGACCCAGGTCAACGCCGGACGGTGTCTGCCCGGCAAGACCCAGGAGTTCTCCACGACGACGCAGCTGACATCGACGGCACCGTCGAACGTGGCGAACCTCTCCCCGTACATCACCGGAGACGGGACGTTCACACCACGCGGAACGATGCGGCTCATCGCGCGGTTCTACGCGCCCTACCACGGTGGCATCACCGACGTGCGCCTCGATGGCAAGAGGCAGACCGTCTACGCCGACACCCTTGACGGCCGGGATGTCACGAAGGTCTTCCTTGTCATCAAGCCCGGACAGACACGCACCATCACGACATCGATGATCTCCGGCAAGGGCCAGGACAAGGACGCGATCTTCTCCACGACGCCGGGTGTCCAGCCCACGCTCAACGACGTCAGCGTGCCTTCCGCCTGCGGCTGAACCCGGTCAGCTGACTTGCGACTTGAGCACGTCGCCTGGGTACTTCTTGAGGTAGGCCCGCAGGTTGTCCTTGCGGAGAGCGTCCCAGAGCTCGGCACTCTTGGCTTCCTGGAGACGCACGATGCTGCCGTAGATCGGGATGGTCTCGGTGCCCGCAATCGGCGCGGTGAGGAAGTAGACGTCCTTGGTCTTGATGCCGCGCATCGAGAGCGCCAGCCCGCGCATGTCGCCGGCCGACCAGTCACCATCGACCGTCAGGTTGGCGGTCAGCGCCGTCACGGTCTTGACCAGCTTGACCGGGTTGTGGGTCGTGCCCTTGGCGAGGATCTTCTTCATCAGCGCGCGCAGGAAGTTCTGCTGGCGGTTGATGCGGTCGAAGTCGCCGCGCAGCAGGCCGTGGCGCTGGCGTACGTACTGCAGCGCCTTCTCGCCCTTCAGGACATAGTGGCCCTTGTTCCACTGCACGTGCTGGGCCGAGTCGTACGTGCTGTAGGGGATGTCGACCGGGACACCGCCCACGGCCGTCGAGAGGTCCTTGAAGCCATTCCAGTCGATGATCGCCAGGTGCTTCATGCGCAGGTTGGTGAGGTGCTCGACGGTCGAGATCGTGCCGAGCGGGCCGTACTCGGAGAACGCCGCGTTGATCTTCTCCATGTGCTGAGCCACGCCATGCTCGTCGTAGAGCATCGTGAACGTGTCACGCGGGATCGAAGTGAGGAAGACGTACTTCCGGTTGGCGGTGATGTGCACGATCATCAGGGTGTCGCTGCGGTACTTGCCAACCGGCCACTTGGCCGCCTTGGCGTCCTCGGAGATCGTGGTCTTCGCCGACTCGCCGGGAAGCTTCTTGCCCTTGTCAGAGCCCAGCAACAGGATGTTGAGCGCCTTGCCCTTGTCGGGGTCAGGGCGGTCCGCTTCCTTGAGCGAGTCGGTGGCGATCTTCGGCACGTGGTTGAGCTTGGAGTTCAGCACGTACGCATAGGCCGCGGTACCGACGACCGGCACGACGATGATGAAGGTCAGCAGCGAGACGATCAGCCTGCGATGGCGGCGGTGGAAGGGGATTCCGCCATCGCGTCTTTTGCCCGCGTCGCGGTAGCTCTTGCCCAGCCTGCCTGCCATCGTGCTCCATCCAGGGGAATCCCAACTATTCTGCCGGGTTGCTTCAAGTACGACCAATCGAGACAGGCTCAGAGCTCCAGGATCAGCGTCGTCGGGCCGTCATTCGTGAGCAAGACCTCCATATCGGCGCCGAACACGCCCTCGGCAACCGTGGCGCCCAGAGAGCGCAGGGCCGCGCAGAACTCGTCGTACAACGGCTCGGCGATCGAACCGGGAGCGGCGGCGGTCCAGGTCGGCCTCCGGCCCTTGCGCGCGTCGCCGTACAGCGTGAACTGGCTGACCACCAGGACGGGCGCGGCGACGTCGGAGGCGGACCGCTCCTCGCGGAGCAGCCGCAGGTCCCAGATCTTGCGGGCCGTCCAGCTCACCTGG
>JAOPVF010000104.1 GCA_025963195.1 Mycobacterium sp.
GTTGGAGCCGAGATTGCGGACAACGAAGGACTGGCGGCCGAATCCCGCGAAGTCGCCAGTCAGCTGTGTCACCTGCCAGGTGCCGGGAGACTCGGTAGCCAGGCGGCGCAGTCCGTCGAGCAGGGGACCAGCAGGCAGCTCCTGCTCGGCTTGGGCGAGGGCTATTTCCGCCACAGCGATCTGGCCCCCGACGAAGTCGACGGCCAGGAAGGGGAAGAATCGACGGTCGAGATTGCGCAGGTCGAGCTCGAGGCCGGGAAAGCAGTTGCCGACCCCTGACTCGAGCTCAACCACCACCGGGTTCCCGGCGGCCTGTACCTGAGCCAACCGGGCCGTGCGGTTCCTGGGCAGGAGTTTGCCGTCGTCCATCACATGACCCCTTTCGTGAGCGGGCCAGGTCTGAACCAATCGGGCCGCTCCGAGGACACGACGCAGTAGGCGTCAAGGCAATACTCGAGCCACGCTCGGATAGCGTCGCACGCCGCTGTGGTCCGGGTGGACGCCTCTTGGTGACAGCCGCCGCTGCAGAGGTATCGAGCCCAGCAGCTCCGGCATGGCTCGACTCGCTCCACGTGACGGTCGGTCAGAAACTGCCGCTGACGGGCAGCGTCGACCCCGCTCGGGCCGTTGGCGTCGCCGAGGGCGTAGTCCTCCTGGCCGATGGCGCGGTGGCAGGCGAACCATTGGCCCGCGGTCGACACCGAGGCATAGCCTCCACCGGCGCCGCAGGGGTAGGGGGAGGACGAGCCGACGTTGAGCTGACGCAGCGCCACCCGGAGATTGTCAAACGCAGTGTCGCCTCCGGCCCGGATGGTGGTGAGTTCCCGCTCCGCCAGGGCGATCGAGGCATCCAGCCAACGGGGCCAGTGGTCGTCGCCGAGTGCCCCAAAGCCGACGCGTACGGGGGCAAAGCCGATGGCCGGGAACCCCTCGGCGGCTAGGGCGTCATAGCGCCCGATGAGGTCAAGGTCGTCGCTGGTGAGCGTGGCGCGGGCCGTCACCACCGCTGTGCCCGGGTTGGCCAGCAACGGGCGGACGCAGGCCATAGCGTCGTCCCAGCTTCCTTGCCCGAGGACCTTGATCCGCCGGCGGTCGTGCGTGGCCTGGCCACCGTCGAGGCTGACCGTCACTGCGAAGCGATGCGAGCGGAGGAGATCGAGATCCTCGGATTGCAGCAGCGTGCCGTTCGTCGTGACCGAGAACCCGACCGGCTGGCCCACCGCGGCGGCCCGGCGGGTGGTGTAGTCGACGACGTGGTGGATGAGGTGAGAGCGCAGGAACGGCTCGCCCCCCAGGAATCCGATGGTAGCCATGGCGTGGCGGTCGCAACCGGCTAAGAGGACGTCGATGGCTTGCTCGGCAGTGGCTTCGGACATGGCGCCAATTTGGGCGCCGCCGAAGGCCCCTCGATCGGCGTAACAGTAGTTGCAGGCGAGGTTGCAGGCGGAGGTGACATTGAGCGACAGGTTTTGGGGCGCAACAGACGGGACGGTGCTGAGCCCCAGCCGCTTGCCGTGGTCGAGGTAGGGCTCTAGGGCAACCTCGTCGAGGGTCGCCAGGGTGTGCTCGTCAACGTCGAGGATTTGGCTGCCGCGGAGCACCAGTACGTGGGTGCCGAGACGAGACCGGAAGCTCCGCCAGCTCGACGGCTCGGCGCCGTTGGTGCTCGCCGTCACCGCGTGCCGTCCTCGCCCGCCGCGGCGTCGACGCTGGCGTTTAGGACGGCCAGCACCTGCCGCCGACGCTGCGCCGCCTGCGGTGAAAGCGGAGCCAGCGCGCCGTCGGGGACCGGTTCCAGCAGCGCGGCCGGTGCTAACTCCGTCACGGCGTCGACCCAGGCCATCAGTAGGTCGTACTGCCAGTGGGTCAGCGACAGTGGCCCAGCGTTGCTGTTACGCATGAACGGGGGCATCTGCATCGACTGACCAGTGTTGGCGAAGGGTGGACGAACAATTTCGACCAGCCGATTCGGGTTCTCCTTCACCCACGACTCCAGATCCCGCAGGTCGGAAAGGGAACGGTGCCGCTGTCTGGCCCGCTCTGACAGCGGCAAGGGTATGTCGGCCGACGGCTCGGGAACGGCGATGTTCGGATCACGCAGCCGGTCGGCGCCACCCATGGCCCTGGTCGGGTCAGGCACGCCGTCGCCAGGAATCGCGCTCCGCTGCTCATTCGGCCGTAGCTGCCGCGCTCGCTGCGCCCTCCAGAAATCGAGGTCCATCGCTGAGGCCGTCTCAAAGACCCGCTCGAACAGGTCTTCGACCCATGCAGCCCGGTCGGCGGCGCTGAGCGCGGAGTCGCGCTGCGGGTCGTGCTGGCGGTCGTTGATCTCATCGGCAAGTGACAGAAACGGCCGCCGGTCGGGTGCATAATGAGGAGGGGCGACCGTGACGTTGGCCCCGCACCGCAGCGTCCCGTTGGCGACCGCCAACTCGGCCACGACCCGAGCGTCACAGGTGTCATCGACAACGCCGAGCGACACCCCAGGCGAGCTTTCGTCCACGGTGTCGGCCGGCACTACCCGATCGCTTCGAGCGGCGCCCTCCCAACCGGCAACGGCGTTCAGGAACGCCCGCTCGGGCACGACAGCCGCCGGCTGTACCTGGGTGGCGCCCGGTGGACCGTAGAACCGGCCACGTGCCGGGGTGAACCGGAGCCGCACGACATCGACACGTACCGCAGTCGACCAGGGCTGATCAGCCGGCTGGGCCACCGGCCGCAACACCTGCAGCTGACCAAGAGGGATAGACCGTCCCGGCGGGATCATCGGTTGGGACGTGCCTGGAGGACTTATCCCCAGCATCGGCACCATGCGGTGGTCGTCGGCCCGTACCTGGAGTGGGGGAAAAGTGCCGAACCGCAGGCTCACTCGACCGGTGCGGCTGGCTGCCTTGCGGTTCATCGCCGTGACCGTGAAAGAAAGACTCCTCTCGTCTGCACCATTCGCGGAGAGCAACGCAGGCGTCACAGGTACCACCGTCAACGCCGACTGCGGCCCGTCACCGGTGAGTGCCCACAGCTCCAGGAACGGTGCCACGGGGCGTAGCAGTGCCCCGTCCCGCACGACGATCTGGGCAGGCATCCGCGGCGCGACGCTGCCGTCGGGCAGCACGTCCAGCGTCCACGTCGGTCGGATACGGGTCTCAGCGATAGTGTGCGGGTCCCCCCTCGTCCACTCGAAGGCGACGAGCGGAGTAAGACTGCCGCCCAGCCGGGCAATGGCCACTGGAGGCACGAAAAATATCCGTCGGATCGTCTGCTCCGCCAAGTCGATCTCCACCCACATGGATTGCGACAGAATGCCAGAGAATCTACCAGATCTATTGAGCGTATCGAGGAAAAATACCTGCCTGGAGTAACCTAAGTTCACGGAAACTGTGGCGACTCGGCAACGTTTGAGGCCGTGTAGGACGTTTGCGGTTGCCCGGCGGTAAAACAAGGACATGGATGTATGACGAACAGGACATGCTAACGCTGACCAAGGCAGGCCGGTCATCAGACGCTTACCTCACCGGAGACGGGCGGCACAGTTGCGTTAAGGTGAGGACAAACAGACTCAACAGCGGTTGGCGCTTTGATCAATCAGATAGCGGCGGCGAGTTCGGTGACCGCTGGTGAATGCTCGTCGAGGTTGACGACGATGCCGACCTACGAGCATGTCTTGGGTGAGCTCCCCGGACGTTCAACGGCGGTCCCTTCCCGCTAAAGGTGGCCTTACATGTAGAAGAGCACGCCGGGGCCGCCGCTGATACCTACTGCGGCCAACTCGTCGATCGTCCTGGGGACCTCCTCGATCCCCGGACCTTGCGCGCGGCCGGGGTCGCTGCTTCATGGTTTCGGATCAGTGATCTTCACGAAAGCCGGCGCGTGGGGGTCAAGATCACAGCTGCGGCATCCCTGCGGCCGGGCGCCCACGAATCAGGCCCCGTTGCTGCTGCCCGAGCAGGGGCGTTTCACCCAGACGAGGGGTATCGCTGCGCCGCGGTATCTGAGCTGCGTCCCTCGGGGTCGTCACATCGCCGGGGTAGGAGCCTCGGCTGCCGTCGTTCATACGGCACTGTCCGGCCGTGAGGAAACTGACATGTCTGCCCCCAGCCAAGAGGAGATCACACCGAACCAATACCACCTGCAGGGTGGCGGAATCAGTGTGTCGTACTACCCGGGCGGATCTGGTCCGATCATCGAGGGACGCGGCCGGCTCCGTTTCACTTATCACGACTCGTTTCGGGCTCTTTCCTTCTTCGGTGACGAAGTGCGCACGGTAGACGTGCCGGATCTAGGCACCGTCGTAAGTGTGACAATCGTTCAGACGATCGATACCGGCAGCACAAGCGCCAGCCTGCTCGTGCCAAACGTGGTGTTGCCCTCCCCGCTGCCGGTCTCAATAAATACCGAGCTCGTCACGACCCGTCATCTGTTCTTCGTGGTTGCGTTTGGACATCCGCAACGCGATGTGTACTCCGTGACGGCCTTGACCGGTGTCGCCAGTGCCGGGGAACTTCCCTTGTAATCCGGGAGCCGACTGCATGATCTTCGACCAGCGAATCGTCTCGAACGTGTGTCGGCGGGCGCGCTTAAGCGAGGCGCTGCTCTGGCTAATGGACAGCCGAGCCGCCGACACCGGGTCGGCTGCCTTGGTCAGCAGTTCCAGCGCCACCACCTTGATCGCTCAGCCTCCGGGCCGTCCCCGGCCACCCGGCGCAGGTGGTGAGACATGGCGAGGGAGAGCTCCGCGAAGATGGCTGTGAGCCAGTGGTTCGGAGCGAGGTCTGTGGCAAGTTCGTAGTGGCCTCGACGGAGAATGCTGCACGAACGTGCCCCAGTCTGATCACTTTTGCCGACTGGAGTCGTTTCAGACCGCGCATCGGCTGCAGGCGGGTCTCCAGGCGCCCGTGGTCGGCCTCGATCGGGTTGTTAACCAGTATGAAAGATCTAGCGTCGCCGGTCTCGCCAACTGCTCCACTTATGGCAATGGGTGCGCCGATCAGATGGCGCGGGCAAGTTCAGATGATAGGCGGATCGACGTCTCTACCAGTCGTCGACGAGTCCATTGTGGACTTGGTGGGCATAAGAATGGGCATGAACTGTGGTCCAATGCTGCCTCTCATGCCCACGACCGAGCCTTTGTGGTCGCTGTTTGTCCAGGTAGTGCCCCTGTGCTTCTGGCTCTGACCGCCTCATAATCCGTCAGGTCGTGGGTTCGATCCCCACCCGCCCCACCTGAGCTGCACAAACGCTCGAAGGTGATCCACTGCTAAGGGTGCTTGGGCATGAATTCTGGTCGGCCACGCTGGTAGCCCCTGTCGCGCCAGGGGAGCGATTGCACCGTCGCCCGACTGGCAACGTCGACCCGGCCA
>JAOPVF010000118.1 GCA_025963195.1 Mycobacterium sp.
TAGGGCGCGCCTATGGTCGCGGATACAGCGTGCGTGTCTCGTTCAGCCGCGGCCGGTTCCGACTGGTCGAGTCTCCGTCGTCGGTCGTGCGGGTCCGCCGCGTGGTCGGCGGGTAGCTGGGCCCGGACGTGGTGTCGGTACTCGAGGACGTCGTCGTCTCCTCGCCGTTGATGTCGGTGGTCAGCGGCGGACTGGTGCTGGTGACGGTCTCGGTGGTGGTGGTCGGCGACGTGGAGGTGGTCCCGCTCGAAGAGGTCGGCTCGTCGATGTAGTACTGCGGCGCCTGGTTGGGTGTGTTGAATTCGCTCGCGACGTAGGAAGCCAGAAGGTAGACGATGCCGATGACGATCAGGCCGACGACGCTGGCGCCGACCACGGTCGACGTGCGCTGGTGCCACGGCGGGCCCTGAGGATCGTCGTCGCGGTCGTCGGTCACGGGGACTGATAGTAGCCGCGGCCCCCACTTCCGGGACTGATCAGCTGAGCTGGCCGACTACCTCGGCGAACAGCTCCAGGTGGTCCAGATCCGACATGTCGAGCACCTGCAGGTACACCCGCTGCACGCCGGCGTCCGCGAACGGGGTCAACCGGTCGACGATCTCGTCGGGCGTGCCGACCAACGGCGAGTTGCTGCGCAGCTCGTCCACCTCGCGCCCGATGGCGGCCGCGCGGCGGGCGATCTCGGACTCGTCGCGCCCTGCACACACCACGAACGCCGCCGAATAGGTGAGCGAGTCCGCGGCCCGGCCGGCATCGGCCAACGCCGCCGCCACCCGGCCGTACTGCGTCGTCAGGTCGTCGAGCGATGCGAACGGCATGTTGAACTCGGAGGCGAACTTCGCGGTCAGCGCAGGCGTGCGCTTGGCGCCGCTGCCACCGATGACGATCGGCGGCTGCGGGGTCTGGACCGGCTTGGGCAGCGCTGGCGAATCCACGATGGAGTAGTGGGTGCCGAAGTAGTCGAAGGTCTCGCCGGTTGGCGTGGTCCACAGGCCCGTGATGATGTCGAGCTGCTCGGACAGCCTGTCGAAGCGTTCGCCAAGCGGGGGGAACGGAATCGCGTACGCCTTGTGTTCGCTTTCGAACCAGCCAGCGCCAAGTCCCAATTCGACACGGCCGCCGCTCATTTCGTCGACCTGGGCGACCGAGATCGCCAGCGGCCCAGGGTAGCGGAAGGTGGCCGAGGTGACCATGGTGCCGAGCCGGATCGTCGACGTCTCGCGGGCGATGCCGCCGAGCGTCACCCAGGAGTCGGTCGGTCCTGGCAGCCCATCGCCGCTCATCGCCACGAAGTGGTCGGACCGGAAGAACGCTGAGTAGCCCAGCGACTCCGCTGCTCGGGCGACGGAGAGTTGGTCGCCGTAGGTGGCGCCTTGTTGGGGTTCGACGAACACGCGGAAGTCCATGCCCGTCAGCCTAGAGGCGGAGGCTTACAGTCCGCTGCGGCCGTCGCGCACCGCACGCACGGCGTCGTCGTCACCGGCGAACGTCACCAGGGCCTCGTCGCGCCCGGACACGAACATCAGCAGTTCCCCCGGCTCGCCGGTCACCACGACGGTGGGCCCGCGACCGATGGTGGCCAGCGTCTTGCCCTCGGTGGTGCGCAACGACAGGTGGCCAGGCACCTTCGACAGAGCCATCCGCGCCATCAACGGAACCTGGCGTGCGAGCGCCGAGGTGGTGCCTGCGTCGAGTTCACGTGGCTCCCATCCGCTGACCGCGCGGCGCACGTCCTCGTGGTGGATGAACATCTCGGCCACGTTCACCACCGCGTCGAGGAGTTTGAAGGGCGACAGGGTCGGCGGTCCCGACGCGATCTTGTCGAGCAGCGCGTCCCAGTCGGTCGCCGCGGCGACCTGGTTCTGCACTCTGGCGGTGTAGTCCGCGAGCGCGGGGATCAGGATGCCCGGCGCGGTGTCGAGCCGGCCTTCCCGCACCACCAGGTGGGCGGCCAGGTCGCGGGTGGTCCAGTCGCCGCACAGCGTCGGTTGTTCTGGTCCCACCTCGCGCATGGTGGCGACGAGTAGAGCGCGTTCCCGCTGCGCAACGCTCATGGGGCCTTCCCTGTCATCGTCGAACGCTCAAAAGACTGCGACGCCACTGGTGCTCAGGAACATGCCATGCCCGGTTTCGTCATTGGTAAACCGCGTGCCGTCCTCGCCCGCGACGATCGTCCAGCCCTGCGCGGAGTAGGTGCGGTAGTCCAGGGTCTGGACGGGGATGTCGCCGAGGTTGCCGCTGATCCATTCGATCTTGCCGTTGGCGGTCAGCCTGACTCCGTTGGCAGGAAAGCCGTTGACTTCCGGCGCATTCGTGAACGCCGACTCGCAGTCGGCTTCCTCGGTGTTGATCTGGCAGCGGGTCTTGCCCGACTTCGTCTCGATGAACACGTAACCGTTCTGCGGCGCCAGCACGTCGCCGGGTCCGGGGGCGGCCGTCGGCGTCGACGACGGCAGGGTGCTGGTGGTCGGCGGCGGGGTTGACGACCGGCTTGGCCGCGACGTCGGAAAATTGGGTTCGGTCGGAGATCCGGTGCTGGGCTTCGGATTGCCCTCGACCGTGGACTGGCAGCCCACCAGGAGTGCGACCGCCGCGAGCGCGCACGCGGCGATCTGTCGTGCCTTCATCGCATGCAAGGCTACGCAGCCGGCGACGCGAGTCAGGGCAGTGACGCGCCCTGCATTGCGGCGTAGCCGTCGGAGAGCCCCCGCAGTTGCGCGGCGCCGTCACCGGAATACGACGCGCCGTGCATGATCGCCAAGGTCGTCGGCTTCAGGTCCGCCAGCTGCTTGAGCGTGGGCGCCAGGTTCGAGTTCAGCCCCGTCGCGTGAAAGAACCCCTCGGCCTCGAGGGCGGGTTCGACGACGTCGGACTCGGTGATCGCCGGGCATTGACCGACGTGGGTGAACAGGTCACCAGCCAGAAGGGTCGACGTGGTCTCGTCGAACCACAGCCCGGCCTCCCAGTTGTGCGGGACGTGCGGGGTGGCGATGAAGCGAAGGCGGTGCCCGCCGATGTCGAGCGGGTCGTCACCTGCGGGGACCGGCGGCCGGTCGCACATGTCGTTCAGCGACAGCATGCACGCCAGCGGACCCTGGGTGACCTGCGCGTGGGGCGCGGCGTCGAGCAGCAGATTCATCGCGCCGCACTCGTCTGCCTCCATGTGCCCGAAGGAGATCCAGCGCAGGGCCTCCAGCGGAATCACCCGCCCGATGGCTTCCGACACCAACGGGAACAGCTGCCGCATGCCGGTGTGGAACAGGAACGGTTGCTCGCCGGTCAGCAGGAACTGGTTGAAGGTGAAGCCGTGCTCGGTGATGTCCGGAATCCAGGTGGACAACCGAAAGATGCCGTCACCGATCTCGTCGACCGTGGTGTTGGGTCCTGTGGTCATGGCGTCACTCGAAGAGGTCGGGCTGTTCGCGGGTGATGCGGTCGAACAGCGGTTGGAAGCTGAACCAGCCGGCGAAGTGGGTCCCGACCTGGCCCGCGGTGTGCTTGGCCATCTCGGGGTCGATCAGGACGGGCGTGCCCGCGGCTTCGGCCATGAGCTGCGCATGGCACGACCGCTCCATGGTGATGAACCACCATGCCGCCTCTTCGACCGAATGGCCGACGGTGAGCAGACCGTGGTTGCGCAGGATCGCGGCCTTGTGGTCGCCGAGGGAATGCGCGATCCGCTTGCCCTCCTCCAGGTCCAGCACCACCCCGGAGTATGCGTCGAACAACGAGTGGTCGTCGTAGAAGGCGCAGGCGTCCTGTGTGATCGGGTCGAGCAGCCGGGCCAGCGTCGACCAGGTCTTGCCGTACACCGAGTGGGAGTGCGCGGCGCCGATGACGTCGGGGCGCGCCGCATGTACCTGCGAGTGGATTGCGAAGGCGGCCTGGTTGAGTGGCCGGTCGCCCTGCACGATCTTGCCGTCGTGGCGCACCAGCAGCAGATCGCTGACCCGGATGTGCCCGAAGTGCATGCCGAACGGGTTGACCCAGAAGTGGTCGAGAAGTTCGGGGTCGCGCGCGGTGATGTGCCC
Source organism: Mycobacterium sp. (assembly GCA_025963195.1). GTDB lineage: Bacteria > Actinomycetota > Actinomycetes > Mycobacteriales > Mycobacteriaceae > Mycobacterium. The sequence goes on from JAOPVF010000118.1 coordinate 4,032, forward strand.
GGCGACGCCCTCGTCAAAGCCGAATCGGCTGAACAACCGGAACGCGGCCGCCAGGTTCTGTTTACGGTGCAGGCGTTCCTCTTCGATGGTGCGGTCCTCGCGCGGCAGCAACGCCGCGGTGTTGCCGCCTGCGAGTCGTTGGGCCTGTTCGGCGTGGTCGTCCGCCATGGCTCGAGCATACGTCCGACGCCTGGCCTGACAATTGAATCCGGCTGAACGCAACCGGTGACTGTTCTGCTCACTTGGGGCAGCTTGGCCAGGTGACCCGTGTGATTCGATTCAATGCCTTCGACATGAACTGCGTCGCCCACCAGTCCCCAGGGCTCTGGAAGCATCCCGAGGACCAGTCGTGGCGCTACAAGGACCTGACGTACTGGACGGAGCTGGCCCAGCTGCTCGAGCGCGGACGGTTCGACGGCCTCTTCATCGCCGACGTGCTCGGGACCTACGACGTGTACGGCGCCAGCGACGAAGCGGCCATCCGCCAGGCCGCGCAGATCCCGGTGGGTGATCCGTTGCTTCTGGTGTCGGCGATGGCGCTGGTGACCAACGACCTCGGTTTCGGCATCACGACGGGAACGGGTTTCGAGCACCCCTACCCGTTCGCACGCCGCATCTCGACGCTCGACCACCTGACCAACGGCCGCATCGGCTGGAACGTGGTGACCGGCTATCTGCCCGCCGCCGCGCGCAACATGGGCCAGACCGACCAGCCCGCCCACGACGCCCGCTACGACCACGCCGACGAATACCTCGAGGTGCTCTACAAGCTGTGGGAAGGGTCGTGGGAGGACGACGCGGTGGTGCGCGACCGCGCGCGCGGCATCTTCACCGATCCCGACAAGGTGCACCACATCGGACACAACGGGCAGCACTTCAGCGTGCCCGGCGTGCACCTCGCCGAGCCGTCGGTGCAGCGCACCCCGGTGATCTACCAGGCCGGCTCCTCACCGCGCGGCGTCCGCTTCGCCGCCGAGAACGCGGAGGCCATCTTCACTGCCGCGCCGACGAAGGCGATTCTGCGCGAGACGGTTTCGACCATCCGGCGCGAACTCGAGCTGGCAGGCCGCGACCCGTACTCGGCGAAGATCTTCAACCTGTCGACGGTCGTCACCGCGGCCACCGACGAAGAGGCGCACGCCAAGCATGCCGAACTGCTTTCCTACGGCGACCCCGAGGGCGCGCTGGTGTTCATGTCGGGCTGGATGGGTGTCGACCTCGCCCAGTACGGCCTCGACGAGCCGATCGGCAACGTCGACTCGAACGCAATCCTGTCCGCGGTCAAGGCATTTCAGTCGGCCGACCCCGACGGGCGCGAGTGGGCCGTGCGCGACATCGCCGAGTGGGGCGAGATCGGTGGCATGGGTCCGCGGATCGTCGGCTCCGGTGCCAGCGTGGCCGACACGCTGCAGGAGTGGGTCGAGGAGACCGACGTCGACGGGTTCAACCTTGCGTATGCGATCACGCCGGGGTCGTTCTCCGACGTCGTCGAGTACGTGGTGCCGGTACTGACCGAGCGTGGGGCCTACCAGGATTCGTACGCGCCGGGTTCGTTGCGCAACAAGCTGCTCGGCAACGGTGACCGGCTGCCCGACGAGCACCGTGGCGCGCGGTACCGGGTGGGTGGCCCAGACTCGACGATCATCGACCGGCCGTCCACGCTTCCGTCGTCGTCGGCGTCGGTGGCGTCGCAGCCGGCCCGCGGGCGGTAGCTCAACCGAGCCGCCTGTCGATGGCGGCCTCGGACCGCGGCGTGCCTGCGGGAACCCAGTCGAAGGGCACGGCCTGTGACCGGTAGATCATCCTGGTCCTGCTGCGCCGGTCAACACCAGGCACGCGTGGGTTCTTCACCTCTGGCTCGCCTGCGACGCCGAAGCCCTCGTACGGCGTGAGGTATTCCCACACGATGTCCCCGCCCGGTGTCACCTGAAAGATCCGGCCCTGCATGCCCTCGGTGATGAGCGTGTTGCCGTTGGGTAGGCGCTGGGCATTGCTGACGAACGAACTGAAGAAGGTCCACGTCGGTTGGCCCGAGTCCTCGGCGGTGTACTGCCACAAGATATTCCGGCTCACCGGATCGACCTCAAGCACACGAGAACCGGCGTAAATACCCAGGGGGGCGGGCGGGTAACCGGCGCCGCCCTGGTTGTCGAAGATCAACAGGTTGCCCGCACCCGGCAGGCCGTCCGCGATGAAGTGCGGATTGTGTTGGCCGGAGAACTGATCCAGTGGCCGCGGCACGCTGTGGGCGTTGATCCGCTGGTGCTCGGCGCCTGGTGCTGCGGGGAAGTACGGTCCCAGCCGCCACACGATGTTCCCGCTGCGCTTGTCGATGAGCGCGATGACGTTCGCCTTGCGCGCGCTGATGAGGATGTTCTCGGGCTGGAACATGGTCTCGGGGTCGGCGCGGTGCCACCTGTTGGGGCCGACGGTTCTGGCGCTGTTGACTTCGAGGTAGCCCCAAGGGTTCTCGGGATCGTCGCTGACGGCGTGGCGCAGGTACTCGAAACCGGCCTCCGAGAAGCCGAACTCGGAGAGGTGGTCACCTGCCTTCCACTCCCAGACGATCTTGCCGTCCGGTGTCACCTCGTACAGACCCTGATCGCCGACGACGTCGTCGCCGAGACTGGCAACCTGGCGCGGAATCGTCACCAGCAAAAGGTGATTGCCGTTCGGCAGCAGCTCCCAGTCGTGGTTCTGCCGCGCGGCACCGCCTGGCGCCTCAGAGCCCCACTCCCACAGCTTGTCTCCGGCCCAGGACAGCGTCCCGACAGTGCGGTTGGCGTAGATACCGCCATTGGAATCGGGAACGTCGGATAGTTGCACGCCGACGTCGCCCAACCGTCCGCCGTTGATCGCGGGGTCGACGATCCGGGCGGGCACACCGGGGAACGGCCACTCCTTGCGGACCTCACCGGTCAGATCGATCAACCGGGTGACGCCGTCGGCCGCCGTGTAGAGCACGAAGCTGCCGTGCGCCCGCGTGGGGTCGTGATAGGTGACGCCATCGAGTCGAACCAAAGCCATGTTGCAGATACTGGCAGCGCGATGGTCGTCGATACAGGCTTGCGATCCGATGAAGTTAAACGTCACTTTCACCGCGCGAGCAGTTCGCGCAAGCGCGGCTCCATTTACGTCGGCTCGACGGAAGCGGGCCTACTGCAGTGGCAGCAGGATGTCCTTCACGCTGGGGTCGGTGGCCAGATACTGCTGGACCGCTGGATCCTTGAACGTCTCGACCAGTCCCTTGATGTTATCGGTGTCCGCCCACTTGCTGCCGATGGTGAGCTGGCCGGCGAACTCGTCCGGCGCCGGCGGCGCGAAGATCTGCTGGCTGATCGGAACCTTTGCGGCCAGGTAGTACTCGGTGTATCCGACCGCGGCATCGAGATCGGGCAGCGAACGTGACTGGGCGGCGAAGTCGAGCAGGGTGAACTTCAGGTGCTTCGGGTTGCCAACGATGTCCTTCTGCGTGGCCTGCCACTTGTCGGCGGCGGGGTTCAGCGTGATCAAGCCCGCGCGCTCGAGCAGCCACAGGCCCTGCGCCTCGTTGGCCGGGTCGGAGTACAGCGAGACGTTTGCGCCGTCGGGCAGCTGGGACGGCTCGCCGTACTTGTCCGACCAGATGCCGAAACCCCAGCGGAAGACCGGGGTTGCCGCCGTCTCGCGGAAGTCGGGGTTGGCCTCGAGCACCTGGCCCAGCCACAGCTTGTGCTGGTACACCGTGCCCGCCACCTCACCGTCGCTGACGGCGCGGTTGATGGTGTTGCTGTCGGCGAGGCCACGGAAGGCCACCTTGATGCCGTGCCGTGGGGCGACCTCGCGGGCGATGTACTCGATCAGTGATTGTTCGGCGGCGTTGCCCTCGTTGGTGGCGACCACCAGTGTGGCGCCAGCGATTTCGTTGGGGGACTTGGTGTCACCGAAGAAGAAGAATCGGACGCCGACCACGGCGGCGATGACCACGACGAGTCCGGCTGCCAGCCAGATCCACTTGGGTCTGCGTTTGAGTTCGAAACCGTGGTCGTCGGTGTCGTCGACGGGGGTGGTGGGAGTGGTTGTCATGTGGAGCCTTTCGGGTCAGACGGTGGCCGCGCCCTGGGCGAGCGAAGCGACGGGGGGATTACCTGGGGCGAGCGAAGCGACGGGGGAATTACCTGGGGCGAGCGAAGCGACGGGGGAATTACGGCGGCGCAATGGACGGACGGCGCCGGAGCGGAGCCTGCGGTGGGGAGTGGTCAATCGGACGAGGGCATCGCCGATCAGCTGAACGGCCGCGACCGTGACCACGAGGATCACGATGGTGGCCAGCATGACTCCCTGGTCGAACCGCTGGTAGCCGTAAGTGACGGCGACGTAGCCGATTCCGCCTGCGCCGATGGTTCCCGCGATGGCCGAGTACTCGATCATCGCGATGATGTTGATGGTCAGACCGCCGATGATCGACGGGACGGCCTCGCTCAGCTGGGCGGTGCGGATGATCTGTAGTCGCGACCCGCCCGACGCGCGGGCCACCTGCACGACCGCCGGCGGCACTGAGCGCAGCGAGTTCTCCACGATCCTGGTGAAGAACGCGATGCCGGCCAACGACATCGGCACCACTGCCGCGGCGATGCCGATGTTGGTGCCGGTGATGAACCGGGTGAACGGCATGATCGACGCCATCAGGATGAGGAACGGCAGGGACCGGCCGATGCTGATGATCCAGCTCAACGTCGTGTGCAGGGCCGGGTTCTCGAACAGGCCGCCAGGCGCCAGGTTGTGCACCAGGGCCCCAAGCGGAACGCCGACCGCCACCACGATGGCCATGACGATGCCGACCATGATAAGGGTGTCCAGCAGCGCAGGGAGCAGCAGGCCGGGCAGTTCGTTGACGGGGACCTTCGCGTTCGCGAGCAATGTCTCGGTCATGCCACGCCCTCCAATGTGGGGTCCAATTCGGGGGCCAGCGCGTCGCTTTCGGCGGTGCTGGCAGCGAGCCCGTACCTGCCGAGGACGTCGCGCACGCGATCGCCCAACTGGGCAGGGACGCCCAGCGTGAAGCCGCCGACGCTGACGCCACCGACCACCTGCACCGACGCGCCGAGCACCGACAGCGGGACACCCAAATCCTGCGACGCCCGGCTGATCCAATCCGACGGCACGTCGGGCGCGTCGTACACCACCCGCCAGATGCGTTGATCTGCAGCCGGTTCGGCATCGACCCGTTGGGGTCGCAGCTCCGAGCCGAGCGACGAGTCGGGGTTGGTGAGCAGGTCGACGAGCCTGCCGGATTCGGCGATGCTGCCGTGGTCGAGCCGGGCGACCGAGTCGGCGATCTTGAGCACGGTGTCCATCTCGTGGGTGATGAACACGATGGACAGGTTCAGGTCGTCGCGCAGTTCCCGCAGCAGGTCGACCACTGAGTCCGTGGTCGTGGGATCCAGTCCCGCCGTCGCCTCGTCGGACAGCAGCACCGACGGCCGCAAGGCCAGTGCACGGGCAATGCCGACGCGCTGCCGTTGGCCACCCGAGAGCTGGAAGGGGTAGTGCCCGGCACGTTGGGCCAGGCCGACCCGATCCAGGAGTTCCGCGACGCGCTTGCGCGCCTCGACCGAGGTCACGCCGAGATATTCGAGGGGCAGGGCAACGTTCTCGGCGGCGGTGCGCCGTTCCAGCAGCCCTGCGGACTGGAAGACGGTGCCGATGCGCCTGCGCGCGACGCGCAGCTTGCGTGCCGACAGCGTGGTGAGGTCGTCGCCATTGACCACGACCGAGCCCGACGTCGGAGGCGCCAGCAGGTTGATGCACTGCGCGAGCGTGCTCTTGCCAGCTCCGCTCGGGCCAACGACCGCGAGGATCTCGCCGGCTTCGACGCTGAACGTGACCTTGTCGAGGACCACGGTGCGCTGGTCACCGTGACCATAGGTCTTGGTGAGGTTCGTCAGTTCGATCACTGGCGAATGCTCCCAGAACGGCTTGCGAGGAAACACCTTTGCGATCACCACGAGCGCAGGGTCTGGCGGATTGGCGCCAGGCTGATCGAAAACCTGTCGGGCAGACCGGTCATCGCCCACACTTCGGCACGATCCCAAACCGAAGGCATTCTCAGATGAGCATCGATGAAGCAACGTCAGGCACAGGCACGCACGGCTTCACCATCGCCAAGCGGCGCTGGTGGCCGTATCTCGTCGTAGCGTTGGTCGTAATCATTGCGGTGGCAGCCTATTTCGTGTTCTTCCGCGGAGGTGGCGCGAAGTCGGCCAACGAGACGGCCGGTGCCACGCTGCAGGTGGTCTACCTGGACTCCAACCCGGCCGAGAAGCGAATCATCGATTACATCGGGGAGCACATCGCCGCGGACTACGACGTGAAGGTTGCGTCCGTCGGGCTGGGGGACAGCACCCAGATCAACAGCGCCATCAGCGACGGCCGATTCGCAGGCACCATCTTTCAGCATCGGCACTGGTTGCAGCAGGTGCTCGACGCCAACCCCGGCTTCAAGGAGCAGGCGGCGACCGGTCCGTTCTTCCACTGGGTCTTCGGGATCTGGTCCGACAAGTACAAGACACCGCAGGAGATCCCGGACGGCGCTAGCGTTTCGCTGCTGGCCGACCCCGCCAACAACGCCCAGGGGATCTGGTATCTGGCGCAGGCGGGGTTGATCACGCTGAAGCCGGGCGCCGACGTCACCGCTCTCACCCAGAGCGACATCGCGTCCAACCCGAAGAACCTCAAGTTCACCCTGCTCGACTTCGGGGCTCAGCCAAGAGCGCTGCCCGACCTCGACGCCATCGTCGGATACGCCGAATCCTTCCTCGCTGCAGGTGTTTCCGAGGACAATCTGATCTACGCACCGAAGTCGCCCGACGAGTTCGCCTCCGTGTTGACCGTCGGCAGCAACTACATCGACACCGCCAACGTGCAGAACCTCATCAAGGCGTTCAACGACCCCCGGGTGCAGACCTTCATCGCCCAGGATCCCGAGGTCCGCAAGCTCGCGCTGCCGGGACGGCCCACGTGACGCCGTCGGGCAGGCAGCTGCACCTCGGGGTCAACGTCCTGTCCGACGGCATGCATCCGGCGGCGTGGCAACACCCGAGCGCGGACCCGAACTGGTTCACCGACCCGGCGTACTGGATCGACGTGGCCCGCACCGCAGAACGCGGCACCCTGGATGCGCTGTTCCTCGCGGACAGCCCGTCGCTGTTCCAGGAGCCCGGCAAGCCGCTGGTCGCGCCGCCACTGGCACTCGACCCGATCGTGCTGCTGTCCACGCTGGCGTCGGTGACGACGCATCTCGGGCTGATCGGCACCGTGTCGACCTCGTTCGAGGAGCCCTTCAACGTAGCCCGCCGGTTCGCCTCGCTCGACCACCTCAGCCGCGGTCGCGTCGCGTGGAACGTGGTGACCAGTAGCGATCCGTTCGCGTGGAACAACTTCGGCGAGACCGGTCGGCCGTCCGAACAGCCGGACCGACGTGAACGATACGGCCGTGCAGCCGAATTCATCGACGTGGTGCGGGCACTGTGGGATTCGTGGGACGACGACGCCGTGCTCGCGAACAAGTCCACCGGCGCGTTCAGCAAGGTGGGTGCGATCGGCACCATTGACCACCGCGGCGAGCACTTCCGCGTCGACGGACCCCTGACCTTGCCGCGCTCGCCGCAAGGCCATCCCGTGCTGTTCCAGGCGGGCGGCTCGGCGGGCGGTCTCGATCTGGCAGCACGCTATGCCGACGGGGTGTTCGCCGCGCAGGCGTCGCTACCCGACGCGCTGCGCAACGCCGACGAGCTGCGGGCCAGGACGGTGGCATACGGTAGGCCGCGCAACGCCATTCGGATCATGCCGGGCCTGTCGTTCGTGCTGGGCAGCACCGAGGAAGAGGCGCAGCGGCGCAACCGTGAACTCAACGACCTCGCCGGTGAGCGCAGGCTTGCGCACCTGGCGGGTCAGATCAGCGTCGACGTCTCGGAACTCGAATGGGACAAGCCGCTGCCGAAGTGGCTGCTCGATGGTGCCGAGGCCACTGGCGGTTCGCAGGGCGCCCGCGACATCGTCGTCAACCTCGCCCGGCGGGACAACCTCACCGTCCGGCAGATCCTGGACCGGGTGATCACCTGGCACCGGCTGGTGGTGGGCTCGCCCGAGCGGATCGCCGACGCCATCGAGGAATGGTTCCGCGCAGGCGCCGTGGATGGCTTCAACCTGATGCCCGACGTGTTCCCGTCCGGGCTGGAACTCTTCGTCGACCACGTCGTCCCGATACTTCGTGAGCGCGGGCTATTTCGCCGCGAGTACACGCACACCACGCTGCGCGGGCATCTGGGTCTGGAGCGCGTGCCGGACCGACGTTCACGGCTGGCATCGAGGGCGGCTAACCACCACAGTTATTGCAAACGATAGTCATTATCAGTAAGGTGATGTGAATGTTCGCCTCGGACGGTCTCGACCGGATGCGCTGCGGGACGATCGAGCTCAGCGTGCCCCTGCGCGGCGACGTCATCCAGGTGGCCGCCCGAGGCGATGGCGATACCGAGGTCGGCAGGATCCGGGTGGCCAAGGGGCGAGAAACGGTCACCGTGATCCGGGTCGACGGCAAGCCCATCCAGGTCGACATCACCATGGATGCCCAGACGCGCGTGATCACGACGAGAGTCTTCTGTGAGCCGGTGCGCGTGTTGCGGTTCAGGCGAACACGCGATCTCGACGGACGGCCGATGTGGGGTGCCGAGGGGCAGGATGAGCTGTTCGTGCACGAGCAGAGCGTCAAGCAGTTCGCCGATACGATCGCGACCTTCGCCGTGCGAAAGCAAGAGGCGGGTCAGCTGACCGAACCGATCGCGGTGTAACGAACACCAGGCCCTCCCCGGGGATATTCGGGAGGGCCTGGTGGGTTCGGGGGTCTAGCTGCCGAGCAGATGGGCGATGCGGGCGGGGCCGTGGTTGTTGTGCCAGCCGGGCTGAGCGGTGGGTGCCGGCTTGGCGTAGGTGTCGGGGCTGTAGGAGTAGCCGGGGCCGGTCGGGGCCTGTGCGGTGGCGTTGGCCATGCCGGCCAGGCCGAGGGCGGCGCCGCCGATCATTGCGGGGACTGCGATGTAGCGGGCGAAGTTGCGGGCGGTGCTGGTCATTTCTTCAATCCTTTTGTCTGGGTAGCTATTTGGTTTCTCTGCCGGTGTGTTCCGGCGATGAGATAACTATGTCGCGAATCCAGAAGGCTGTATGTCGGGTGACCGGTGGAGACACCGGATGAAAGTTCGTGTCCACCGATCGGGGGACAATCCAACCGCCGACTTCTGCGTCAGGGTTGCGAAACCGTCGTCGGAACGACCCCCGTGCAGAAATCGACGAGGACGGGCGTTCCCCAGCCTCGCGGACCTAGCCTGGTGTAGGAACTCGCCGAATCTGTCGGTGCTCAGGGCTTCCGACCATGGAGTTCTCAGCTACGTGTCGGTCGTGGATCGTCACTAAGTTGTCGGAATCCTCAGTTCATACCCCCGACGCGGGGCCGTACGACGCCGAAGCGTCTTCGCAATGTTTTAAGCCTTGGCCGGCTGATCAGCGAACTTCCTCGAGCAACTGGGTCCCATCGCCGGCAGATTTGGTCACAGCCCGGCGAGCACGACGCGCAGTTCGGCGCCCAGGTCGCCACTGCCGGACCAGTACATCGGCCCGGCACCGTCGGACAGCAGCAGGCGTAGCCGCGCGACACCACGCGCGCTCACCGGGCCCGGACCAAGCAGGCGCTGCGTAACTTGGTCGATGACGTCCAACGCGGCCGCGACGCCTGCCCGGTTGACGGGGACTCCTGGCGACATCGGGTT
>JAOPVF010000176.1 GCA_025963195.1 Mycobacterium sp.
GGCTCCTCGAGCCAGGCCTTACGCTTGTCGGCGGTGGCGTGGCAGAGCGGCCTAATGCACTCGCCTTGAAAGCGAGAGTCGGCTAACACCGACCGGGGGTTCAAATCCCTCCGCCACCGCTCTCGTGGTCAGTCGGCCGTCCCCTCGAGGTCTGAAGTTTTCGGGACGGCGGGTGACAATGATCCGTATGTCGGATTCTGAATTCGTGCCTTCTGAAGCCCAGGTGTCCGCCGCGTTCTCCTACGCCGGGCTGACCATCCCGCCGGATCGGATTGCGGCGAATTACGAAACCTACTCAGCGACGCTCGCGCTGATTCGGATGGCCTCGCCGCCGGGCCTTGGCGAGACCGTCCCTGCCGTCGCCTTCAAGGCTTCCTGGACCTGAGCGGCAGGCACACCACGATGGAACTCTACGAACTCTCCATGACCGAGGTCTCCGAGAAGATCCGCACCAAGGAGGTTTCGCCGGTCGAGGTCACTCAGTCGGCGCTGGCGCGGCTGGAAGACGTCGAGCCCACGCTCACCGCATTCGTCACGACCACACCGGAACTCGCGCTGGAACAGGCCAAGATCGCCGAGCAGGAACTCAGCGACGGCAAGTATCGGGGCCCGCTGCACGGTGTTCCGCTCGCCGTCAAGGACCTCTACGACACCGCGGGCATCAGAACCACGTCGAGCTCCGCGCAGCGCAGCGACCACGTGCCTGCCGCCGACTCGGTGGCCGTCGCGAAGTTGTACGAGGCCGGGATGGTCCTGATCGGCAAGACGCACACCCACGAATTCGCCTACGGCGCAACCACTCCCACCACGGGCAACCCCTGGGCGCCGGACCGCACACCAGGGGGATCCAGCGGTGGTTCCGGCGCCGCGGTGGCCAGCGGCGTCGTCCACGTCGCGCTCGGCAGCGACACCGGCGGATCCATCCGCATCCCGGCCGCGCTGTGCGGCACCGTCGGCCTCAAGCCGACGTTCGGCCGCGCCTCCCGTGTCGGAGTCGCGTCGCTGTCGTGGTCGCTCGACCACGTCGGACCGCTCAGCCGCAACGTGGTCGATGCGGCATTGGTGATGGCCGTGATGTCCGGCTACGACCGCGCCGACCCTGGCACCGTCGACGTGCCGGTGCCGGACATGGTGACCGGGATCGACGCAGGCGTGGCAGGCAAGAAGATCGGCATCCCCGTCAACTACTACACCGATCGGGTTGCCGCCGAGGCGACGCAGGCGGCCAGCGCCGCTGCCGCCACACTGGAGGCGCTCGGCGCCGAACTGGTCGAGGTCACGATCCCGATGGCCGAGCACATCATCCCCACCGAGTGGGCGATCATGATGCCGGAGGCCAGCGCCTATCACCTGGACTACCTGCGTGATTCCCCGGAGAAGTTCACCGACGAGACCCGCACGTTCCTCGAGGTCGGCGCCGCACAGCTCGCAACCGACTACATCAACGCGCTGCGCCTGCGGACGCTGATCCAGGCCGCATGGCGGCAGATGTTCTCTTCGATCGACGTGTTGCTCGCACCCACCCTGGCCGCGACCGCGACGCTGCGGTCCGATCCCTTCATCAGGTGGGGGGACGGCACCGTCGAGGGTGCGACCCCCGCCTACGTGCGATTGTCGGCGCCGGCCAACGTGACCGGGCTGCCGTCACTCTCGGTGCCCGCGGCGTTCACCGACGACGGGCTTCCGCTCGGAGTCCAGATCATCGGAAAGCCGTTCGCCGAGCCCGAGATCCTGCAGTTCGGCTATGCACTGGAACAGAACACCGACGTGATCGGCAGGATCGCGTCGGTCGTCTGACCTAGTCTGCGGCGATGGACATTCGCTTCAAGTCCCGCATCGTGGTGGCGGTGCTGGTGATCTACGGCATCTACTCGACGGTGGGCGGCCTGGTGATGCTGTTCGCGCCTGGCCTCGTGTTCGACACCATCGGCGGCTTCGGAGTTCGCAACGGCCACTACATCTTCGACCTCGCCAGCTTCGAACTGCCGCTCGGCCTGCTGTACTTCACCGCGATCAGATGGCCGGGCTGGCGGGTGCCGACCCTGGCATTCGCCACAGCGCACTACGTGCTGCACGCCATCAGCCATCTGGTCGACATCGGCAATGCCACGCCACCCTGGGTCGGTGTGTTCGACTTCGTCATGATCGCGGTCGGTCTGCTGGTCCACGCGATCGCCTGCTGGTTCGGCGTGGACGTGACGCGGGCGATGACTTCCAGCGGCGGAGCAAGTCAACAGCTGCATGGCTAGATTTCTGTACTCCGCGGCGATGTCCGTTGACGGCTTCATCGCAGGAGCCAACGGTGACATGTCCTGGCTGGCAGACCATTTCGGGCCCAATCCAGCAGTCGACGAGTTGATCCCCCGGGTGGGTGCGCTCCTCGTCGGCGGCCGGACCTACGGCGGCGACGATCCAAACAAGGGCCGCGAAGGCGAGGGCAAGGCGTTCGGCGGCGGCTGGGACGGCCCGCAGATCGTGCTCACCCGCCGCGCGAACCCCACGCCCGAGTCCGGCATCACGTTCCTGCCCGACCTGAACGACGCCATCGACGCCGCACGCCTGGCAGCGGGCGAGAAGTACGTCAACGTCCTCGGTGCGAACGTCGCTGCCCAGTGCCTGGTGCTGGGCGTGCTCGACGAGGTCCTGGTGACCATCGTTCCGACGATGCTCGGCGACGGCACCCGGCTCTTCGAGCGTCGAGGCGGACCGGTCGTGGGGCTGGAACAGATCAGCCGGTCGCAAGCCGGGCAGCTGACCAACCTGTGGTTCCGGATCACTCGCCCTTGAACTCGGGGGCCCGCTTGCCGAACGTCGCGGTGATGCCCTCGGTGAGATCGTGCGACGGCAGGAAGGCCGAGTTCCACGCCGCCACGTAGCGCAGGCTCGCCGACACCTGGGCGGTGCGTTGCTCGTCGAGCACGTCCTTGACGCCGCCCACCACCAGCGGCGGGTTGGCCGCGATCTCCTTGGCGGTGGCGTGCGCCGCGGCCAGGGACGCCTCGGCATCGTCGAAGACGTCGTTGACCAGACCGATCTTCTCGGCGCGCGAGGCGTCGATGTCCTTGCCCGTCAACGCCAGTTCCCGCAGGTGCCCATCGGACAGGATCAGCGGTAGTCGGGCCAGGCTGCCGACATCGGCGACGATGGCGAGCTTGACCTCGCGCACCGAGAACTTCGCGTCGGCGCTGGCGTAACGGATGTCGACGGCGGATATCAGGTCGACGCCGCCGCCGATGCACCAGCCGTGGATCGATGCGATGACGGGCGTGCGGCAGTCCGCCACCGCGGTGATGGACTGCTGCATCCCGCGCGCACCTTGGCATGGAACTCGGTACGGGGCTTGGCCAGCGCCCCGTCGGCCAATACGGGCGCCAGCGTGTCGCCCATCGCGGGCAGGTCGAGGCCGTAGCTGAAGTTCTTGCCAGAGCCGGTCAGCACGATCGCCCTGACGTCGGGGTCGGCGTCGAGCGCGGCGAACGCGACGGGCAACTCCGCCCAGAACGCGGGCCCCATGGCGTTGCCCTTGCCTGGGCCGATCAGCGTCACCTGCGCGACGTGCCCGTCGACGTCGAGGGTGAGGGATTCGAAGGAATCAGACATGCCGGAGAGGCTAGCGGGCTACCGGGGCGGCCCACCGAGGAGGAGCTGGCTCACGGTGCTGCTGGGGATGAACTGGCACATCGCGTCGGCGAGCGTCTTGGCGATTTCGATGTTCTGCTGGCCGATCACCGACCCCTGTTGCGAGACGATCTCCTGGACGACGGCCAACTGGGTGTCCGCGTCTAGGCCGTTGTATTCCTTGCACGTCATGGTGAGGGAGTTCGACGGTGGCGGAACGTTGGACGAGGTGCGGGGCGTGGACGGAATGCCAGGAAGGCCAGGAAGACCCGGAAAGCTCGGAAGGGTCGGTCGCGACGTCGTGCGCTGCGACGTCGAAAGGCTTGCACCGGGTTCCGTGGTCATCGCCACGGTGCCGGGTGTCGTGCGCTCGCAGGCGGTGATGCCTGCGGCGAGCAGGATTGACGCCCCGGCGACCAAAACTCGCGTCCTCATCTGGGCAACGATAGGCGTACGCGCGGACGGGGCCGTCGCCGTTAGACGCGGCGCAGGTAGAAGTAGCCGTAGCTGCCGGTGCGCAACGCGTGCTTGCCGTTCATGATCCCCATCACGGTGTCGTCGTCGACCACCTTGAAGTGATCGTGCAAGGGCTGCCCGTCGTAGACCATCGTCGCGACCAGCTCGCCGCGGAACTCCTGGACCCACAGCGTGGCCTCGCCCTTGCCGAGTTCGACGTTGGAGAACTTGTTGCCGTCCTCGTCGAGACAGATCAGCGGCTTCACGTCGTCGGGCGAGGTGAACGTCTTGCCGAACCAGCGCGCCTCTTCGAGCGAGTTGACCAAGCGGTGACCGGTGTCGAATGCGCCGCCCTGCCAATCGCCGATCATGAAGTCGACGGTCGCCGGCTTCAGTGTGGACCAGAGGGCGTCGAGGTCGGCCTCCGGGATCTTCCCGTCGCGTGCGGTGAGTTCGGCGAAGGTGTCGTGCGCAGCAGTCATCGATCGGCGTCCTTCGAGTCGGAGATCCAGTGGGTGGCGAATTCGAGGAAGGCGTCGTTCTCGTGCGGTGCGGCGACGGTGACGCGGACCCCGTCCTGGCCGTACGGACGGACCAGCAGCCGGTTGTCGGCCGCGCTGTTGACGAAGTCCGTGGTGCGCCCGGCCAGCGGCAGCCAGACGAAGTTGGCCTGCGACGGCGGCACGACGAAGCCCGCGTCGCGCAGCGCGGACGTCACCCTGGCCCGCTCGGCCACGACGAGGTCGGTGCGGGCGAGCAGTTCCTCGGAGGCGTCCAGCGATGCGATGGCGGCCGCCTGCGAGACGCTCGTCGCGGTGAACGGCACGTAGACCTTGCTCAGCGCGCTGATCACCTCCGGATCTCCGACGGCATAGCCCACCCGTAGACCGGCCAGTCCGTAGGCCTTCGAGAACGTCCGCAGCACAACGACATTGCTGTGCGCCCGGACCAGCCCGAAGCTGTCGGGTATCCACTCGTCGCGGATGTATTCGACGTACGCCTCGTCGAGCACGATCAGGACGTCCGACGGCACCGCGGCCACGAACCGGGCAAGGGCGCCGGGTTCGACGACCGTGCTGGTCGGGTTGTTCGGGTTGCAGATGAAGATGAGTCGGGTCCGGTCGGTCACCGCGGCCAGCATGGCGTCGAGGTCGAACGCGTGGTCGGTCAGCGGCACCTGCACGGGGGCGGCCCCCGCGGTGCGGACCTGCAGCGGGTAGATCTCGAAACTGCGCCAGCCGAACATCACCTCGTCGCCCACCGACGCGGTGATCTGGATCAGCTGCTGGCACAGGCTGACCGAGCCGCAGCCCACCGAGATGTGCTCGGGTGCGAAGCGCCCCCCGTCCACGTGCTTCGCCAAATGCTCCTTCAACTCGACGTAGCCGTTGTCCGGGTAGCGGTTGATGCCGTCGACGGCCCGCTCGATCGCCGCGCGCACGCTGGGCAGTGGACCGTCGACCGTCTCGTTGCTTGCGATCTTGATGGCCCCCGGCACGGTCTTGCCCGGCGTGTAGGCCGGTAGATCGGCCAGCTCGGGGCGCAGGCGGGCGGTCATCTGGAACAGTCTAGGGCGACCCCCGGGACGGATCCGTCGGCCGTGCTTTGCCTTCTCCATGGCTGGCTGTGTACGCTTCTGCCTCGGCGGTTCCGGGCTTGCAGCATCAATCCGGTACCCTCGGATCGTTCAGGAGGCGTGCCAGAGCGGCCGAATGGGACTCACTGCTAATGAGTTGTCCGTCTTAAAGCGGACCGGAGGTTCAAATCCTCTCGCCTCCGCCACTGCTGGCCTCGCGTCAGCACCACAACTGAAGACCATGCGCCCGTAGCTCAACGGATAGAGCATCTGACTACGGATCAGAAGGTTGGGGGTTCGAATCCCTTCGGGCGCACTCCGATCCAAGGCTCTGACCTGCTTCGCAGCAGGTCGGAGCCTAGTTCGTTTCTGCTGCTTGTCGGGCGGGTGTCACGGTGCTTGTCACAACTGTCCCCAATGTCACCGACGCCGCCTTGAGCGCATCCGGCTGGGAGTGCGCGTAGATCCTTGCCGTCACGCTCGCATCGGCATGTCCGAGCCACGCCGCGACGACAGACAAAGGAACTCCGCGAAGGTGCAACGTGGTGCCGCAGGTGTGCCGCGCCGAGTGCAGATTGATGTGCCGCACCCCAGCGGCTCGAACTAGCTTGGACCAGCGCTTGCTAAGGGTGTCTGGGTGGTAAGGCCGTCCAGCTTCATCGCAAGCAACGTAGTCGCCGGTGCCGTATGCAGGGCCGAGCGCCAAGCGTTCTTCGGCTTGTCGTTTACGGGCTGATCGCAGGACTGCGGCCAACCCGTCGTCTAAAGGCAGCGTGCGAGAAGACGCGTTCGTCTTTGGGCCGTTCTCCACGGCTCTGCCCGCAGCGGCAACGCGGGACACCCTCACAGTGAGCATCTTCTGGCCCTGGTCGACATCCGACCACCGGAGGCCGCCGACCTCGCCCCGGCGAAGACCGCTCAGCGCTAAATACCACAAGTGACCGTCCCGGTCCCCGTCAGCGGCTTGGAGCACCCTCGCCACTTCATCGGGCGTGTACGTGCTCATTTCCGTCCGTGCCTTCGAGACCCGCTTGACCTTCTCGGCCACGTTCGAACCGATCACGCGTCGCTCGACCCCATACGCGAGCACCATCGCGGTCGTGTCGATGGTGCGATTCAACGACCGCGCCACCCAAGGCTTGCGGACACGGCCCTTGCCGTCTTCGTACCTCCGGCACTGAGGGCGGCCACAGCGTCGTCGACGTGCCGTCGAGTGAGTCGCTGCACCGGCAGCGATCCGTGCGTCTCCCGCATGGGTGCAAGGTCATATCGGTATCCGGCGATTGTGGTGGCCCGTAACCCGTGGAGGCTGGCGAGCCAGTCGTCGCAGAGTTCGTCGAACGAGAAGCTCTTGCGAGGAACGAACTCGTCGCGAGCGACCTTGCCGGCGATTTCGGTCAGCGCGCTCTTGGCGTCTTCCTCCTTCACATAGCGCCGCCGAACTTGTCGCCGTTTACCCGAGTCCGGGTCGGAACCGACGTCAACGATCACCTGGTAGCGAACCGACTTGTCCGCCAACACAATCTTTTTGATCTGCCGGGGGAAGCTGTTGCCTACTCATCGTCCTGGGTCTCCACTTCGCCGAAGGTGGGATTCCTGCCCCACAAGGTCTCTCTCGCGTCGCGGATCTGTTGCCGCAAGTTCTGGATTAGCTCGTCGTTCATGTCGAGCACGTAGTGGGCGTCGGTGACGTCTGCATCGTCGGCTTGAAGTGTGTGCAGGTGATGCACCAACGAGATGCGGGTTTCTAGTGCCTGGTGGAGCAAGTTCATCCCTACGACTAGATGGACTCCTTCATTGCGCGGGCCGGTGCTGATGTGCTCCAAGCGCACCCTGGGCTCGTCGGTCTGCTCTGGAAGGGGAACTTGGCCCGACAGCCATCGCACCGCATCGTCTTCTCGCGCGTAGACCCCAGGAAGCACTGGCCCGCTCCCGTCAGTGGAGAACTGGGGGAACAGCAACAGGGCAGGCGGAATATCTAGCGCCGCCGAAAGCACCAGCACTTCGGCGACGTCGACCTTGCCGGATCAGATTTGCGACCGGCTTAGCGGGTCAGGCTGCACCCCAACTAATGCCAGGTCGTGGTGTCTCAAAAGATGCGTCAAAAGTACCGTCGCATATTGACAGGTTCTGAGACTTTTGAGACGATGGTTGCATGGTCATAGACACCGCGCCCGCCGTCACCGGAACCCAGCTCGGCTATGCCCGCGTCAGTACGGCGCATCAGTCGCTCGACCAGCAGATGGATGCGTTGACCGCAGTAGGCGTTGACGCCGCCCGCGTCTACACCGATAAGTTGTCGGGAACCTCAACGCGGCAGCAGCGTCCCGGCCTCGCTGCTCTCCTGGACTACGCACGACAGGGCGATGCCATCGTGGTAGTGGGCATCGACCGCCTGGGCCGCAACGCCGCCGAGGTCATGACGACCATCCGCGACCTCGGCGAGCGTGGAATCGTGTTGCGGTCACTGCGCGAAGGCATTGACACGTCGAACGCCTCGGGGCGGATGGTGGCAGGAGTCCTTGCCTCGTTGGCCGAACTGGAACTGGAACTGGGTCGCGAGCGCCGGACCGCAGCGCGTGACGCTCGACGGGCACGCGGTCAAGCCATCGGTCGCCCGAAGGCGTTGGATGCCTCCAAAGCTGCTCTAGCGCAACGTATGCACGCCAGCGGCGAGTCGGCCACGACTATCGCGACGACCCTTGGCGTTAGCCGAGCCACCGTCTACCGCGTGCTTAGCGACGACTCTGAATAGAAATCACTAGCAGTCGAAAGAAGCTCCGCGAAGAGTCCTAGTCTTACTGTAACCTTAAGTTTCTCTTATTTTCCTTAATCTGAGTGTACTGTCGCTTGCCATGGGCTTGTGCGACCGACCGCCTCGACTGATGCCGATAGCCGACGCTGCCGCGGCATACCGCCTTGTATACGACCGTGTCGACGCGCTCATACATGGCCGTACTGAAGTCTCCGAACTGAAGGTGCCTGCCTGTCCCGCCTGGACCATCCGCCAGACAGTCGCTCACCTCACCGGCGTCGCGGAGGACATCGTTGCCCTCAACATGGAGGACAAGACCGCTGATACCTGGACCCGAGCGCAGGTTGACCGCCTGGGCGATCAAAGCCTCGACCAGCTACTTGACCGGTGGAGCCAGATGATCGACCCGGCGTCAACGATGCTTACTTTCGCCCCTCAAGAATCTGCATGCCAGCTTGTCTTCGACACTCTCACCCATGAGCACGACATTCGCGGCGCACTGAGCGAACCGGGCACTCGCACAGGCGATCTAGCATTCGAGGTCGCGATGGGATTCGTGACAACGATGGGCGACCTGTTCGTCCGACAGGCAGAATTGGCGGCGCTCCGCTTGACCACACCCACAATCGGCTCCGTCCAGCTCGGCGACCCGCACACTGCCCGAGGTCACGTAGCCCTCGACGTCTCTGACTTCGAGGCGCTGCGCGCCCTTGGCGGCCGACGCAGCATCAGACAACTGTTGGCACTCCCCTGGCAGGGTGATCCGACAAACCTGCTGCCCGCCTTCACGCAACTGTTGCCCGCCTTCAGCAACGACGGAATAAGACCGCCAAACGACGACCTCCTCGAATGATCGAAACGTGTCGATGCGCACCTGCGAGGACTGTGGGATCGAACCCCTGCAACGTCCTCGTTTAGTCGGACCCTTGCCAGCCAGCCCACTAATGGAAACGCTCCTCTGACGCACGTTGACGGGGTGGGGGGTGCTCCCTTTGCGTCTCGACGCCGCGCCTTGCATGGCCAGCGCCCGCTCTCTCTCCGCCGGACCTGGGCTGACTGGACAGCGTCCGCAATCCGTCCGCAGTAGCTTCGGCAACGGACTCACGTAGCCAACGTCGTCAACGGCTTGACCTGCAAATTGTTAACGCGGTCAACGGGGTCAACGCCTGCGAACGTCCAGTTCGTATGGTTCGCATCGAGTAGGTCAGGGGTTCAAATCCGGATGCACGACAGCGGCGAGTCGGCCAGCACCATCGCAACCACGCTTAGACTCCGGGCGTGAGGTTTCTTGCCGGAACATCCGCGGCGGTGGTCGCGCTCGCGCTGTATGCACCCGTCGCCACCGCTGCAGCAATCCCGACGCCCTCGCACGTAGTGATCGTCGTCGAGGAGAACAAACCCAGCGGGGGTGTGGTGGGCAACAACGCAGCTCCGTTCATTAATTCGGTGGCCAAGGATGGCGCCCTGATGACCCAGGCATATGCTGTCGCCCACCCTAGTGAGCCGAACTATCTCGCGTTATTCGCCGGTAGTACGTTTGGCGTGTCATCGGACGCGTGTCCGGTCGACGCCGGGGCCGCTCCCAATCTCGGCTCGGCATTGCTCGCGGCGGGATATTCGTTCGGGGGGTTCTCCGAAGACCTACCCGCGACCGGCTCACTTGTCTGCAGCGCCGGTAAATACGCCCGCAAGCATGTCCCGTGGGCAAACTACCGGAGCGTGCCTGCCGCAGACTCGATGCCGTTCGGCGCTTTCAACGCGCGGCCCGACTACGCCACGATTCCAACCGTGTCGTTCGTCATCCCCAATCTGGACAACGACATGCACGACGGCTCCATCGCACAAGGCGACGCGTGGCTGGCGTCCAACATGTCGCGCTACGCGAATTGGGCGGCGGCCAACAACAGCTTGCTAATCGTTACCTTCGATGAGGACGACAATAGTGCGAACAACCAGATCGCCACGGTCATCTACGGCGCCCACGTCAAGCCAGGCAGCTACAACGAGCCCATCAGCCACTACAACGTCCTGTCGACCGTCGAGCAGATGTACGGCCTGTCGCTGACAGGGCTGGCCGCCAATGCTCCTGCAATCAGCGACATCTGGGCCTAGGTGTCT
>JAOPVF010000199.1 GCA_025963195.1 Mycobacterium sp.
GGAGTGACGAACAGCAGCGCGGCGCCGGAGCGCCCTGCGCGCCCCGTGCGCCCGATGCGGTGCACGTAGGACTCGGGGTCGTGCGGAATGTCGTAGTTCAGCACGTGCGAGATGCGATCCACGTCGAGCCCGCGGGCGGCGACGTCGGTGGCGATCAGGATGTCGAGCTTGCCGTCCTTGAGGTTGGCGATGGTGCGCTCGCGCACGGCCTGCGGAATGTCACCGTTGATGGCCATCGCGGAAAACCCACGCGCCCTGAGCTTTTCGGCGACTTCCTCGGTGGCCTGCTTGGTCCGGACGAAGACGATCATCGCCTCGAACGGCTCGACCTCGAGCAGCCTGGTCAGCGCGTCCATCTTGCGCGGCCCGGCCACCTGGATGTAGCGCTGCGTGATGTTGTCGGCGGTCGCGGTCTTGGACTCGACCTTCACCTGGACGGGGTCGTGCAGGTACTTGCTGGTGATCTTGCGGATCGCGGGCGGCATGGTCGCCGAGAACAGGGCGACCTGCTTGTACTCGGGAGTGCCCTCGAGGATCCGCTCGACGTCTTCCGCGAAGCCCATCTGCAGCATCTCGTCGGCTTCGTCGAGCACCAGGTAGTCGAGGTGCGACAGATCCAGGCTGCCCTTCTCGAGGTGATCGATGACACGACCAGGAGTGCCGACCACCACCTGGGCGCCACGCTTGAGCCCGGCGAGCTGCGGCCCGTAGGCCGAGCCTCCGTAGATCGGCAACACGTTCACCTGCAGGTGCGCGCCGTAGCGGCTGAACGCCTCGGCGACCTGCAGCGCCAATTCGCGCGTGGGGGCCAGCACCAGCGCCTGCGTGATGCGGCTGGACGTGTCGATCTTCGAGAGGATCGGGATCGCGAACGCCGCGGTCTTGCCGGTTCCGGTCTGTGCGAGCCCGACGACGTCGGAACCCGCCAGCATCGGCGGGATGGTGGCGGCTTGGATGGCCGACGGGGACTCATATCCGACGTCGGCGACGGCCTGCAGCACAGCTGGGTGAATCTGCAGGTCGGCAAAGGTGGGCGCGGCGTCGTGCGCGTCGGTGTCAGGCGAGGTCATCGAGGTAGCAGTCTACGGGTACTTCGCGGCCTCATCTGCCGAGCGGCAGACCTACCGGTACCGTCCCTGTTGTGAAGTGGGTCGCGATCCTGGCGGCGGCGTTCGTGCTTGCCGGATGCGGGTCGAGCGACTCCACCGTCTCCAAGACACCGGAACCCTCGGTCATCGAGACCGCGACCTCCTCGACACCGGCCCCGGAACCGACCGTGGCCGCCGGTCCCGGAGCGCCCCCGGCACCAGCCGATCCGTGCGCGGTGAATCTGGCCGCACCCGCGATCGCCAAGGCGGTATCCGACCTTCCGCGTGACCCGCGCAGCAATCAGCCGTGGAGCCCCGAGCCGCTGGCGGGCAACTACAACGAGTGCGCACCGTTGTCGGTCGTGATCGTGAAGGCCAACACCAACGCCGAGAACGCGAACACCCGCGCGGTGATGTTCCACCAGGGCAAGTTCATCCCGACCGGCGTTCCCGACACCTACGGCTTCAACGGCATCGACGAGACCGCGACCACCGGCGACACCGTCGCGCTGATGTACGCCAACGGCACGAGCGGGCTGAAGAGCGTGGTGCGGTTCCACTGGAACGGCAACGGCGTGGAACTCATCGGCAACGCGGGTTAGCGGCTGGTTCGACGGCGGCCCGTCTCGGTCGTCGCCGCCGGATCGGCTGAAAAGTTGGGTACTCCCGACACGTGCAGACCTTCCTGCCATGTCGTGACTTCGCCGAATCGGCGACACTGCTCGATCCGCGCCGGTTGGGCAAGCAGCGTGCCGAGACCATCCAGGTGCTACGAGCGCTTACCGTTCCTGGCTACGGATGGCGCCACCATCCCGCTGCGGCGATGTGGGCCGGATACGAGGAAGCACTGGTCCGCTACGGCCTCGCGGTGTGCGAGGCGTGGCTGGCGCGTGGCCATGTGGATACCACCGCCGCCACTCTGCTCAACGATTTGAAGGCGGGAACCGGCGTCGGCGCCGTGCGAGAACAACACGCCCTGGCGACTGCAGGCGAGCTGCCGCCATGGATCGGCGATCGGGCCTTTCACGACAGTCATCGCTCTTCTCTGGTGCGTAAGGACCCCGCGTTCTATCGTCCCCTCTTTCCAGACGTCGCTGATGATTTGCCCTACGTATGGCCAGGTTCGGATCGACCGCGCCGCGTGCCGATCTCCGCGCCGACCCAGGCGCGCCAGCGGCCTGCCCTGGGCTCTTGGGAGGGTTGATGAGCCGAACATCCCGAGCCGACGGCACGATTGATTCTCCGCGGTACGCCGTCCGCGCGGTTGCCGAACGCGTCGGGGTGCCCACCGCGACCCTCCGCAGTTGGAATCAGCGCTACGGGATCGGCCCAGCCGACCATGATCGGGGCCGGCACCGCCGTTCAATCGATGCATATGAGTTGCAACGGGCTTCGACCGGGTAGACGGAGAACATGAACGAAGTCGTGCTCATCGGCGCTGAGGAGTCGGTCGTGCTCGTCGACGACCAAGGACGACGAATTGGGACGGCGACCAAGGCGTCGGTGCACCATGCCGCCACCCCATTGCACCTAGGGTTTTCGTGCTACGTCTTCGATCGTGATGGCCGCGTGTTGATTACGCGCCGGGCATTGACGAAGGCGACATGGCCGGGCGTGTGGACCAATTCGTTCTGCGGCCACCCAGCACCGGGCGAACCGTTTGGCACTGCGGTGCGTCGCCGCGCTCGCGAGGAGCTGGGATTGACGCTCGACTCACTCGCCTGCGTGTTGCCCAACTTTCGGTATCGTGCCGTCGCTGCCGACGGCACCGTCGAAAACGAGATATGTCCCGTGTTCTGCGCCAAAGCCGCCGGGCCCGTCCGGCCCGCAGCGGCCGAGGTGATGGAGCACATGTGGGTGTCGTGGGGCGACCTGCGGTCGGCTGCCGATCTGGCATGGGCGGTCAGTCCGTGGGCCGCCGAGCAGCTTCCGCTATTGGAGGTTTCTACTTACTCGGGTGGTGTCCCCCAGTTCATCAACGAGTAGCGCCACGCAGTTTCGGTGATGTCTCCCGAGGGCCGTTGCGCCAGATGACGGTGGGCGTTTACTGGCCAACTTTTCTGGATTCGTCGGTCGACGCACAAAGGACTCAAATCGTGCGCAGCCGGTAGGTGCGCTCGGCATACTCGAGGTCGTCGCGCCACAGCCGAGCGGCCGCCCGCCGCATGAACGGCTTGAACACCGGCGCGCAACGCATGGCGTGGGCGAAGCCGGGCCGGTCCGAGTGGGCAAGGACGGCTTCCAGGACGGCGGTTCGATGCAGGCCGTCGGGTCCGGACCTCAAGGGCGTGGCGTGGGTCTCCACCACGCTGCCAGTTCCTTCGCCCTCGACGATGCGCATCACGATGGTGCGCGGTTCCGGACTGGTGAATTCGGCGATGACCGGAATGCCGATCTTGCCGACGCGGAAGGTCACTGCGACGAGGAAGCGGTCGGCGTGCTCGGTTGCGTCGTCCTCGATCGGCGGGCTGCTGAGCACTTTCAATCGGGTGAAGGAGTATGGGTGAAACCACGCTCCGTGCCATGGGTCCAACCGGTTGGCGACGATATCGCGGGGTTCGCACGTGCCCACGAGGCGTGTCACGGCGGACAGTCCTGTTTTCGGCCGCATCGTGATCACGGGTGTGTCGGTAGGTGATTCATGGCCGATGTCGTCGAGGCGCACCCAGGCCAGCACACCATCGTCGTGCGACGGGTAGGGCCGCCAGCCCAGTTTGGAGCCACCGTCGAGTCGCAGCCCGTGCCATGGACAGATCAATGCGCCGCACTCGACTCTCCCGGTCCCCAGGTCCGCGCCCAGATGCGGGCAAGCCCCAGGACCAACGTGCAGGGTGGCGTCCTCGCCGCGCCAGGCGACGAGTTCACGGCCGGCCACCGAAGCGCCGATCGGGCGGTGGCGGACGGCGTCGCTGGCCGCGAAGGCGTACCAGTTGCCGCTGGGGCGGTGCTGTGATCGCCGTAACGCGGCTTCGATGACGGCGGGAACGGCGTCGCGATAGGTCGGTCTTTGCGCCGACCATCTCAGAGCCGGAAGCACTTTGAACGGCGCCTCTTTGGCCACACGCGACGTGAAATCGGTGAATCTGCTCATCGCCGGGGCTGCCTTTCACGATCGGCCAGGCGGCTCAAGAATCCCAAACGACCGTGAGTTGGCACGGTCTGCAACGAATGCCCCGCCACGCCGAAGCGGGCCAACAGCCCGTTGGCAGCGGACCAGCCGGTGGTGGCAGCGCGTTCCATCAGCGCAACCGGCAGGTCGACGCGGATTCCGTCGCCGGCCAGCATCACGCCCCCGTGCGGGGTGGCGACCCCGGGGCGGTCGGCGAAGTCGCCTGGGGCGAACCGAGGGCAATCGTGGGCGCACAGCACCGTTTCTCCGACGACGCTGGCTGCCCCCGCCTCGGGATACAGCTCCTCCAGTCGCGCACGCAGAACGCCGGGCAGCCCGGCGGATCGTGATTCGACCGCGTAGGAGTGCAGTTCGACGACTGCTCCCCCGGTGCGGTGTGACCATGCCTTCGCTTCGCGCTCGTAGCGATCGAGCACGCTCACATTGTCCAGTGGCGCCCGGCCGCCCGTTCCCATGAACGCGGGCCGGTCGGGATTCAATGGCCGGTTCAACCAAAGGCGTTGCACGACGAACGGTGCTGCGGTACCGAGTTGGGCCACGCTGCTGCGCCAGTCCTTGGTCCCAAGCCCTGATGAGTCGTCGACGATTCGTCGCAAGCTTGATACATCGGTTGCCAGCACGACCCCGTCGGCATCGAAGTGCGTGTCTGCGCCGCAGTGCACCGACAGCCGGGGCTGGACGCGCAGGTGGGTCACCGAGACATCCGTGTGAAAGCGCACACCCATCGACTCGAGATAGGTGCGCAGCGGGTTCCACAGTGCAACATCGAAATTGGCGTTGGCCACATCGAAGACCAAGCCTTCGCTAGAGCCCAGGAAATAGATGTGGAACATGGCCGCCAGCTCGGCGGCCGACAGGTCGGACGGCTTGGCGAAGAAGCTACGGGAGAACACCTCGAACGCCAGATGGCGTGCGGCTTCGGGGAAGTTGATGTCGCGAAGAAACGATTCAGCGTCGTAGTGGTCGAGGCGCTGGTAGACGTCGGGCACCGATACCGCGGCCAGTGGTGCGGCCGCGCGCGCGTCGAGTCGCAACAGGTCCCGCAGCCGGAAGGTGGGGCTGCGCAGTGCGAACGCCAACGCATTGAGCGGCGGCGTGCGCGGCAATCCCTTGAAGGTGTCGCGGCGGCCGTGTCCGTCGATGAGCGGATAGTCATCGATCGGCGTCAGCATCGCCAACTGTGGGTCGATGCGGCGCAGTAGGTTTCGGAGGTTGTAGTACTGGCGGAAGAACGCGTGGAATCCGCGGTTCATCGCCACGGCGGTACCGTCGGGCAGAGTCTCGTTCCAGCCGGCTACTCGACCGCCAAGGTGCGGATTGCGTTCGATGACCTCGACGGTTACGCCACGTTCGGCGAGGCCCGTCGCCGCTGCCAGCCCGGCGATGCCTGCACCGACCACGACCACGCGCGGCCGAGCCTCCAGCACCGTCGCGTCGGGCGCTCCGGGCGGTGGCGCATGCGTAACACGGCGCGGATCGCTCATCGCGGGGCCTGCGCAAGGAACGTGTGCACGACGTTGCGCTGCCAGCCAGGCATCGTTTCGCTGTGCACTCCGGTGAAGCCGTTGTTGCGCAGCCTCTCTCGAAAGGCGGTCGCACCGTCGAATCGGTTCACGCTTCGTCGAAGGTAGGTGTACAGCGCGGCGTCGCCGCTGCGCAGCCGACCGCTGGGGATGATGACGGCCGCGCACACGGCGTTCCAAGCCGCGGTGGCCAGCCACGAGTCACGTACGGAGTATTCGTGTACGGCGAGTGTGGCACCCGGTCGCAACAATTCGCGGAACACTCGCAGCTGACTGTCCTTGTCGGCGAGGTTGCGTATCAGGTAGGCCGCGAGGATGCCATCGAACGGCCCCTCGATTCCGACTTGGCCGAAGTCCTCGATGCGACTGTGAACGAATCGCACCGAGGGTGGCCACGATTTCGCGACCGCCTGCACCAACATGCCGTGGGAGGCGTCGACGGCGACGATGTCGGCCTTCGGAGCGAAGGCAAGCAGTGCCGCCGTGGATGCTCCGGTTCCGCAGCCGGCGTCCAATAGGCGCAAGCCCTCGCCGTCGCCGCCAAGGCGCATACGCTGCACGGAGAGTCGCAGGTGCTCGTGATAGCCCGGGTTGGCGCCGACGAGTCCGTCGTACGTCCGTGCGCCTGCATCGAAGGCGCCCGGAAGGTCACCGAACGACAGCCTCACGAGCCGTCCTTCTGGTGGCCGCGCAGCCGCTGACGTTCCCACAGCAGCAGCACCGCGGTGACCATCGCCCACCCGAACAAGAAGTCTTCGACGGGGATGTCGAACGGGAACCGAACACCGGTGGTGTGTCGATCGTCGTACATGACGATCGGTGCGGACAGCTTGGTGAGCCAGCCATCGACGAGGATCTGAAATACAACCACGATGGCCATCGAAATCCAATACGCGCCACGGCGAAACAGCCCGGTTCGCAGCACCGCGAATTCCAGCAGGCATACCACCAGCACCGCCACCACCGCGGGAAGGGTGTAGCCGAGACCCGTCATGACCGCTGCACCGTTCGGGCTCGGATCCGCCGCAGTCGTCGCAGGATCGCGTCGACGGCGTTGTAGGTGAGCAGCCCGCACACCGGTACCACGACGAAGAACAGCAGCTCTTCGATTGGAAGTGATCCCGGCAGTTGCAGGCCGGTGACATAGCGCGGGTTGTAGGTCCAGACGTGCGCGGCGATCGCCACTACATCCCAGACGATGAAGACTGCGACAACGGGGAGAAGGGCGGCCACGATGCGCCGGGGCTGCCGGTACACCCCGGAGCCAAACATCTCCAACGGCGCCGTGATCGCCAGGCACGCCGCGAGGACGAAGAGATACTGCCACTGGTCCAAGGTCAGCTCCTTCGCACTCGCTCGGCCCACGCCCTGGCCAAACCGGCGCCGGCCACCGTCAAGCGCCTACGGGCGCCCACGGTGGCGCGCTGGCCGAAGACGGCGAAGTCGAGAGCTTCAACGCAGTCGAGGATCTCCGAGTACAGGGTGAGCGCAGCGCCGATGCAGGGTCGAGATCGTGGGTGCAGCAAGGCTATTCCGCGTCGCGCGAAGTCATAGACGCGCCGGGTTTGTGCGTGTTGTTCGATCAACGCTCGGCGCACCCGTGCATCGGTGCGCCCGTTGGTGTGACACCACGTCAACACGTCGCGATCCACCTGGTGTGCGGCCAGTTCGTCGGCGGGCAGATAGACGCGCCCGCGGCACAGGTCTTCGTCGACGTCTCGCAAGAAGTTGGTCAGCTGAAATGCCTTCCCCAGCGCGGCAGCGTACGGCGCGGCTTCACCGGGTGCGCACACCGTGCCAAGCACCGGCAGTAGCTGCAGGCCGATCACTTCAGCTGAGCCGTGCATGTATTGGTCCAGTGCGGCACGGTTCGGATAGTCGGTAGTAGTGAGATCCATTCGCATCGAAGCGAGGAAGTCGTCGAACAGCCCCCAGGGGATGCCGTACTCGTGGGCGGTGTGCACCACCGCGGCCAGTGCTGGGTCGCCATCGTCGGTGACGCCGGCGGTCAGTCGGTTGAACAACTGGGTTGTCAAGTGCTGCAGTCGGTTCGCTCGGTCAGCCATTTCCAGTGTTGGGTCGAAGTCGTCGAGGATGTCATCGGCCCGCCTGGCGAACCCGTACAGGGCGTGGACGGCGGGGCGCTGCTGCGGCGCCAACAACCGGGTGGCAAGGAAGAACGTCCGACCGTGTTGCGCGTTGAGCGCGCGACAGCGGCGGTAGGCGTCCCGCAATGCGGGATCATCCACACCGGCGGCATGAAGTTCAGAACTGATCACGAGTGCACCACCCTTCTTCTGCGCCGTGTGGCAGCTCCGGTAAGACGATCTGCGGCCAGGCGACCCGACAGCATGGCCGTCGGCACCCCGACCCCTGGCACGGTGGACGATCCGGCAAGGACCACGTTGTCGATGCCTCGTATGGTGTTCGCCGGCCGGAACGGACCGGTCTGGCCGAACGTGTGAGCCAATGCGAAGGGAGTTCCCGCCGCCATTCCCTGACGTGCCCAGTCGGTTGGATCGACGACGTGCAGCAGCTCGACATCCACCCCGAGCTCGGGCAACCGGTGGAAGGCTGCCTGCAATATCTGGTCGGTGTATGCGGCACCAGCCATCGACCAATCGACTTTGCCAACAGCGGTATTCGGTGCGGGAGCCAAGACATAGAGCAAGTCGCGGCCAGGAGGCGCCAGCCGTGTGTCACCGGCGCTTGGGCGGGTGACCAGAAGCGAGGGGTCCCCCATCAGTACTCCGTCGTCGATGATGTCGCGAAACGTCTGGTCCCACGCGTTGCCGAAGACGATGTTGTGGTGGCCGACGCGGTTGCCGACCGCGCGGCATCCGACATGGGCCACCACTGCCGACGGCGCCGCACGCAGAGGCAACAGCCTGCGCGGCGTGTGGTCCAACAGTCGGTAGGTTTCGGGAAGCTCGGTGGTCAACACCACCGCGTCTGCCGTCAACCGCTCACCGGTCGTGGTGCGTACTGCATCGATTCGCCCGCCTGTGCGCTCCAAACCGGAAACGCTCGAACCGAATCGGAACTCGACGCCGGCGTGCGTGGCCGCCGCCGCGAGCGCATCGGGGAGCGCGCGCATCCCGCCGCGCGGAAAGTACACCCCGCTGACCGTGTCCATGTAGGCAATCACCGCGTACACCGCCAACGCCCGTTGCGGTGACACGCCGGCGTAGAGGGCCTGGAAGGTGTACACCCGCCGCAGCCGCTCGTCGTTGAGGAACCGGCGCACCATGCGGTCCCATCGGCGGAAACCACCAATCGCGGCGAGCCTCGCCAACTGCGGGGTGAGCAGCGACAAGGGCGAGTCGAAGTTCGCGGCGATGAAGCCGTCGAACTCCACTTTATACAGCCGAGTCAGCCAGTTCCGAAGCTGCAGATAGCCGTCGGCTTCCCGGCGACCAGCGAAGCACTCGATCTCGGCAGCCATCGCGCCGGCCTCGGTGTGCACGTCCAAAGCGCTGCCGTCGGCGAAGGACGCATGATAGGCAGGCTCCACTCGCATCAAATCCAGCCGTTCGGAAAGGGATTCGCCGACCGCGTTGAAGGCGTCCTCGATGATGTCTGGCATCGTCAGCACGGTCGGACCGGTGTCGAGGTGGTAACCATCGACGTCAAGGCGACCGACACGCCCTCCCGGATGCTCTCCGCGTTCGACGACGGTGACCGCGCGTCCCCGTCCGGCCAGATGCAGTGCGGCCGACAGCCCCGCCAGCCCCGCACCGACTACCACCACCCGATCGGCGTTGTCCCCCATGGTGCGCATGATGATCACGCCGCCCGTTGACCGCAGGCCGCAGCCATGTGGGCCAAGGCTGGCCGGATCGCCGGATCGATGTGTTCGTCGTCGGCGAACGTCAGCGCCTGTGCCAATCGCGAATCGATGCGCTGCTCGATGAAGTCGACGGCGCCGGTGGCAACGATCAGCTCTTGCCAGCGACGGATGTCGGCGTCGTGGAGGTTGTCGGCGTCAGTCAGCTCGTGAAGTTGCCTGCGCAGCACCGGATCAGCCAAGTGATAAGCCGCCGCCACGACGGTGGTGGCCTTTCGCTCGGTGAGGTCACTGCCGGATGGCTTGCCGGTGATCTCGGGAGAACCGAAGATGCCCAGGATGTCGTCGCGCATCTGGAAGGCTTCGCCGACCGCATCGCCGTAGCCGGCGAGGACCTGCCGCGCACGGTCGCCGCAGTCTGCCATGACTGCGCCCATCTCCAAGGGTCGGCGCACGGTGTAGTTGCCGGACTTGCGGCGCGACACGTCCAACACCGTGTCCAGAGTCGGAAACCGGCCCGCATCATTGAGCAGATCTGTGAACTGGCCTACCGCGAGCTCGGTGCGCATCGCGTCGTAGTGTGGCCAGAGCCGCTCGAGTGCGGCCGTGGGCGCGCCACTTTCCCGCAGCATCTGCGCGGCCCACACCAGGCACAGATCGCCGAGCAGCATGGCCGCCGATTCCCCAAACCGTTGCGGGGAGCCAGACTGCTCGCGGCGACGATGCCATCCGGCGAAGGCGACATGGCCTGACTGCCGACCCCGGCGCAACGACGAGCCGTCCATGACGTCGTCTTGCAGTAGGGCGAAGGCGTGCAATAGCTCCAGACTGGCCGCAGCACGCAATGCCGTGTCGTCGTCTGCGGCACCGCATCGCCAGCCCAAGTACATGAACGTCGACCGAAAGCACTTGCCACCATCGACGTAGTCGCCAAGGACTTCGACTGCAACGTCGACTCCTGCAACGCGCAGCTGAGGGGCGCATCGCTGATCCACGAAGTCTGCGACGATCATTAGCACGGCGCCACGGATCGAACGCGACCAGTCGTCGAAACTAGTGGCGGTTCGTGGTGCCGTGGCCTGCGATCGCGAAGTCGACGCCGGCAGTCGTGCATAACCCGTGGTGGCGGTCAACCGGCTACCCCTTCCGCGCAGGTGTCAGACCCATTACCCCGCGCCAGTCGCGCCAAACACGTTGCCTCGATCCCATCTTGAATCGAAAGCGCATCGATATGGCCGGGCATGATGTTTTGACACCATGAACCACCGAGGTGCATCGACCGTTCAAGCCACATTGCGAACAAGGCCGTCACCATCGTCTGATTCAAGTAGATGACTTGGGGACACCATCTGCTGCGCCCACGTCGACGAACACCCGCAGTGCAGCAAGGCTTTTCGTCACGCCGTCAACAACTCGGTCCAGCGCACCTCCGAGTATTGAAATGGTCTGGTGGTCGTCAAGAAGATGTGCATCGCCTCGAGCAGCGCAGCAGGGGCACTCTCGTGCGGGTAGTGCCCGGCCTCGGGCAGTTCGAGCATCACCGCGTGCGGGACCCGTTCGGCGAAGTCGTGGTGGTGCTGAGGCGGAATGGTGGTGTCGGCGGCTCCCCAAGCGACCAAAACCGGGATGTCGCGGAGCAGGCCGAGCTGGCGGGTGGCACTAACCGTCTGTCCGCGCCAGTCGATGACGGTACGGGCGGTCCGCACGAACGAGCGGCGCTGCCGGGCTCCTGCCAAACCCCGCAGCGTCGTGGCCAGGGCGGCGACGTCTGGCCGGGCTACCAATAGCGGCACCAATGCCATCGCACGGCGGGTCAGTACGTTGGGTATACGAGCGAGACCAGCGACGACGACTTCCGCCCCTGGCAGGGTGGCTGCGCACAGTATGGGCGTCACTTCGGTCCCCAACCCGCCGCTACTGATCAACATCAGGCGCTCGACGCGCTCGGGAAACTGGTAGGCGATCTGCAGAGCGATCCCGCCACCGAGGCTATGTCCGACGAACGAGACCCGTGGGTGACCGAGCGCAAGCAGCAAGTCGCGCACCGCGCACGCGTGAGCACCTACCGAATAGTCACCGGCCGGCGGGTCGGATTCGCCATGGCCGGGTAAATCGGGCGCAATCACGGTATGCGTACGAGCGAGAGTCGGAATGAGCTGACGCCACGTCTGCCGGGTGCCCCCCAGTCCGTGGATGAGCACGAGGACCGACCGCCCCGATCCCGCCGATGTGAACGCCATCTCGCCCGCCGACAACCGGATTCGCGATTCGGTGATGACGGGCCACTTCGCGCGACGTTTGCCTGAAAGCTCGGTCTCTTGCGCTCCGCGCATCTCCGTCGAAGTAGTGAGCGGTGGAGCAGACATGGCCTGCCGTTCTCTAGAAAGACGGTTCCCACATGGCCGAAGGACTCAACAACGTGATACCCCCGCGCGATGCCGCCAAACCCGGGGTGGCGCGGCTGGGCCACGCGCGGGGATATGTCGTTTGAGTGAACGATCCTGGGGTATTCGGCCCAACGACGAGTGCTGTGAGCACAGCGCGGGAGGTCGTGTGAAGGCCGTTCCTGCCAGCAGCATTCACCAGCTCGCCAAAGCGCCATTTGCCATTGCAACCGACATTCCACGAAGGAGAATCAATGTCAAGGCATGACCATGACCATGACAAGGCCGACCAGGCCCGCAACGGTTTGATCGACTCAGTGAAGGGCAAGGCGAAGGAGGTCCTCGGCGCCTTCACGGGAAGCGATTCGCTGACTACCGAGGGTCAGCTTGAGCAGGCCCAAGCCCGAGAACGCAAGGAAGCCAACAGCATCGAAGCCGTCGCCGACGCCGAGGCCAAGCAGGCGCGTGCCACGGCAGCCGAGGCCAGGATGGATGGGGCCAAGGAGCGCAGTGAAGTAGCTTCCGAGGCCGCAGCCGTCGAGGCGTCCGTTCGGGCTCAGCAGAACTCTCACGAGCAGGCGGCCGAGCAAGCCGGCGCGCAGCACGCATCCCGTGAGCGCGCTGCAGCCGACCGCGAGGCCCATGGCGAGATGGAACGAGCGCAGGCCCAACGGCGGGTGGACGTCAGAGCGTCCGTCGATGACATCGCCGACGCCGTCAACGAACACCAAACCGCCGAGCACATCACGAGGAACGCGCACGAAGAAGCCGACCGGGCCAGGGCTCGCGCCGAGCGCATCACCAACGACGCCGACCTTCCCTGAGCACCAGCAACACACAGGAGTTGACAATGAGAATCATGAGAGTTCCCTTCGCAGTTCTGGGTTTTCAGTATCGGATCGCCCGGTTCCCCCTCCAGCTCATCGAAGACCGTGTGGTCGGCCATATGGATGCCGAGGCTCCCGCGCGACTGCTCTACGAGCGCTCGCTCGGCGCGTTGGACGCCGCCGTCGGCAACGTGTTGGGTGACCAAGAGCTAGCGTCGCGCGGCTCCGCTCTCGCCGAGCGAAGCGACGCGCTCAGCGGTGCTGCGCGGATCGACGCCGCCGCCCGACAAACCCGAGAACATGCCGACCAGAAATTGGCTGCCGCCTTCGAAGATGCCGGTGATGAGCAGAAACGGGCCCGAGATGCCGAGCAGCAAAAGGTCCAGGCGACGCTGTCCACCGCCGCAGAGCGCAAGCGCGCGGCGGCTGAGACGGCCGCATTGCGTAGTGCCGCGGAGAAGAAGGAAGCCGACGTCGAGGCTGCTCAGCGGCTCAGTGCCATCGAAGAAGCCAAGCGCGGTGCTCAGAGCAGGATCCGGGCGGCCGAAAACCAAGCTACCGCGTCTGCGGCATCCAAAATCGATGACGCCCGAGCCAAGCGTGATCGGGCGGAAGGCAAACGCGCACAGGCAGATCGGATAGAACAGCTCGCCGACGGCGAAAGGCAAAACCGCCGAGCGGCCCGGGCCAACAAGCACTGAGCCGCGAACTAGGGCTTTTGGGAAGCGCCCAGGTCTCGCTCGCGACTCTGCCTCGCGATTCCGGCGAGCGCCTCATCGACGGTGCGGTAGAGCGCGATGACGTCATCGAGCCCGATCAGCGTCATCGGCCGTCTCGTGACAGGACCATCGGCGACGACGCCGAATTCCGCCTGCCCGGTGATGACGTCGTGCGCCGATACCAACACGCACATGCCAGCCGACGCCAGAAAGTCCACGTGTGTGAGGTCGACGATCACACCGGCCGGCGATTGGCCTGCGGCGTAGACGATGGCATCGGCTAACACCGGAGCCGTCAACATGTCCACGTCACCCGCAACCGAAAGCACGACCACCCGGTCGACCCACAACGTGGTCACATGGACGTGGCAATTTTCGTCGGGGGCGTCTGGGCGGCTAGGTGCGGTGGGCTTGGTCACGCTGTCCCTCGTATCTACTGATAGTCCGGGATGCACCTGTCGAGGAACGTCACCGGCTTCAGCGGGTCTGCGGCGGCAGCGGCTGCGTGTTCAACCGGCTAGGACGTTGCGCGGCCCGGGCAGTGCGACCGGGATGCGCGACTGATTCAAGGTTAGCGAGCCAATGATCGAAGTGCATCTCCAGCGATTCGACGAGGTGGCCGAGGCGATGAGAATCCACAGTTCCATTTTCGGCGCAAGATCCGTCGGCCCACTGACCTACAGTGGCGGACGTGTTCCTGACATCCGAGGGGGCCGACGGCAAGGTCATCTACAGCGCCTCGGATCTCGCCGCCGCAGCACGGTGCGAGTACGCCCTGCTCCGGGCGTTCGACGCGAAGCTAGGCCGTGGCCCCACGGTGTCCGTCGAGGACGAACTCCTCGCCCGAACTGCGACTCTCGGCGACGAGCACGAGCGCCGCGAGCTCGACGATCTGCGCGCCGAGTTCGGCGGTGACGTCACGATCATCGGCCGCCCGCCCTACACCGACGCAGGGCTGCGGGCCGCCTTCGACCAGACCATGCGGGCCGTCGAGCGCCGCTCCCCGGTCATCTACCAGGCGGCGATGTTCGACGGCCGGTTCGCTGGCTTCGCGGACTTCCTGGTGCTGGCAGGCGACCGGTACCGGCTGCGGGACACCAAGCTCGCACGCTCGGTGAAGGTCGAGGCGCTGCTGCAACTCGCCGCCTATGCCGACACCCTCACCAGGCACGGCGTGCCGGTGGCCGATGAGGTGGAGCTGGTCCTCGGCGACGGCGCCGTCGCGAGTTATCGGGTCGACGAGTTGCTGCCGGTCTACCTGCCCCGGCGGGCCGCGCTGGAGCGGCTCCTGGACGGTCATCTCACCGGCGGGGCCGCGGTGTCGTGGGAAGACCAGCACGTGCGGGCCTGCTTCCGCTGTCCCGAGTGCGACGTCCAGGTCCGCGAGCACGACGACCTGCTGCTCGTGGCCGGCATGCGGGTGAGCCAACGCGCGCGCCTGATCGACGCGGGCGTCGGCACGTTGCACGACCTGGCCGACCACGCAGGGCCGGTACCGGAACTGTCCGCGCGCACGGTGACTGCGCTCACCGCGCAGGCCCGGCTTCAGGTCGCCGACCGGGTGGACGGCAAGCCGCCGTATGAAGTGCTCGATGCACAGCCGCTGATGGTGCTGCCGGATCCGAACAAGGGCGACCTGTTCTTCGACTTCGAGGGCGACCCGCTGTGGACCGTGGACGGTCGGGAGTGGGGACTCGAGTACTTGTGGGGCGTACTGACCACAGGTGACGAGTTCACCCCGTACTGGGCGCACGACCGGGCCAGTGAGCGGCAGGCCCTCGTCGACTTCCTGGCCATGGTGCGCAAACGCCTCAAGAAACACCCGGGCATGCACGTCTACCACTACGCGGCATACGAGAAGAGCACGCTGCTGCGGCTCGCCGGGCGTTACGGCGTTGGCGAGCACGATGTCGACGAGATGCTGCGAAACGGTGTCCTCGTCGACTTATACCCGTTGGTGCGCAAGAGCATTCGGGTGGGCACCGAGAGCTACAGCATCAAGTACCTCGAACCGCTCTACATGGGCAACGAGCTGCGTAGCGGCGAGGTCACCACGGCCACCGACTCGATCACGCAGTACGCCCGGTTCTGCGCGCTGCGCGATGACCGACGCGCCGACGACGCGGCGATCGTGCTCAAGGAGATCGAGGACTACAACCGCTATGACTGCCGGTCAACGCGCAGGCTGCGCGACTGGCTGGTCGCGCGGGCCATCGAGTCGGGCGTCCCGCCGCGCGGCCCGCTGCCGGTGGCAGACGGCCCGGCGGCCGAACCAGCGGACGAACTCGAACGCCGACTGCTCAAGTTCGCGGGCGACGGGATCGAGGCACGCACCGCCGAGCAGACCGCCGTCGCGATGGTGGCCGCCGCACGTGGATTCCACGCGCGCGAGGACAAACCCTTCTGGTGGGCCCACTTCGACCGGGTCAACAATCCCGTCGACGAATGGGCCGACCACAACGACGTCTTCATCGCCGACCGGACCGAGATCGCCGCCGACTGGCACCAACCACCCAGAGCACGCAAGCCGCAGCGGCACGTCCGGTTGATCGGTGAGATCGCGACCGGTGGACTCGGCAGGGAAATGTTCGCGCTCTACGACCCACCAGCGCCTGCGGGCTTGGCCGACGACCCCGACCGGCGGGCGTTCGGCTCGGTGACGGTGCTTGAGTGTGACAACTCCGAGGCGCCCACCGAGGCCGTCGTCTGCGAGCGGCAGCCCAAGGACGGCGACGTCTTCGACCAACGCCCGTTCGCCCTGACGCCAGGCCCGCCGATCAACACCAAGCCGCTGCAGGACTCGATCGCGGACACCGCGGCCATGGTCGCGGCGGGATTGCCCGCGCTGCCTCCCGACGCCGTCATCGACGTCCTGCTGCGCCGGGCACCCCGCACGATCAGCG
>JAOPVF010000219.1 GCA_025963195.1 Mycobacterium sp.
TCCTCCACCATTCGGTCGAAGGCATACCGCGTGACGCACTGCAAGATCTGGCCACTGGTGGCCACACCGCCCTGCTGCTCGAGAGTCCGCATTAGTTCGTCGTCCATGCAGGCGATGGTCAGGCTCCGCGACGGCGGTCCAACAGTGACGAAGCAACATTTGTGGATGAAAGGGCAACTGTGCACAGCCAGGCCGTCGCGAGCGCGCGCATAGTGCTGGTGTTTTGCGGCGTGTCGTGCAACAGACACGCACGCTCGCGGGAAGGGAACTCTCGCGGGAAGGGAACTACAGCAGGACGGACTGCTCCACGATGTTGGTGAACACCCGCACCCCGACCGCCAGTGCGCGCTCGTCCAGATCGAACGTCGGCTGGTGCAGGTCGAGCTGCGGGCCGTGGCCCGACCAGACGCCGAGGCGGGCCATCGCGCCGGGCACGTCCTCGAGATACCAGGAGAAGTCCTCGCCGCCGCCCGACTGACGGGTGGCGGTCAGCGCGTCGGGCCCGACGGCCTCGATGGCGTGGGTGAGGATGCGCGTCGATACCGCTTCGTTGACCACCGGCGGAACGCCCCGTCGATACTGCACGCTGTAGTCCACGTTCAGTGGTGCCATCAACGACGAAACGATCTCGCGGACAAGCAATTCCATCGCCACCCAGGCCTCGCGACTTGCCGTCCGAATCGTGCCTGCCACCGTGCCGGACTGCGGGATGGCGTTGGCGGCCACCCCGGCGTTCACCGCGCCCCACACCATGACGGTGCTGTCCCGCGGGTCGACGCGTCGCGACAGCACGCCGGGGACGCCGGTGATCAGGGTGCCAAGCGCGTAGACCAGGTCACCGGTCAGGTGCGGCCGCGAGGTGTGTCCGCCCGGCGAGTGCAGCGTGATCTCGACTTGGTCGGCCGCCGACGTGATCGGGCCGGCGATGACTGCGACCTTGCCGACCTCGAGCCGCGGATCGCAGTGCAGGGCGAAGATCCGCGAGACGCCGTTGAGCGCTCCCGCCGCGATGGCGTCGATGGCGCCACCGGGCATCAGCTCCTCGGCGGGCTGGAAGACCAGCCGCACGCCGACAGGCAGCTCCGGCACCGAGGCCAGCGCCAGGGCTGTGCCCAGCAGCACCGAGGTGTGCCCGTCGTGGCCGCAGGCATGGGTGACACCGGGCATCAGCGACGCGTACGGCGCTCCTGTCCGCTCGGTCATCGGCAGCGCGTCCATGTCGGCCCGCAATGCCACCTTCGGACCGTGCTCGGGGCCGAAGTCGCACGTCAGACCGGTGCCGCCGGGAAGCACCTTCGGGTTGAGGCCGGCATCGGCCAGAAGCGAGGCGACGAACTGCGTCGTGGCGAACTCCTGGCGGCCCAGCTCCGGGTTGGCATGGATGTGTCTGCGCCACGCCACCAGATCGTCGAAGTGCGCGGCCAGCCATGCGTCGGTGTGGTCCCTGATGGTCATGCGCGATCCGCCTGAAGGCGCAGCACGCGATCCCGCTCGGCGGGCGTCTCGGCCAGCGCGACGACCGTGCGTGCCAGCATGATGGCCCCCTCGACGACGGCCTGGTCGGCACTCGGCCCAGCAGCGGCCGCGGCGAAGCCGGGCTGGTGGATCGACGCGCCCCCTGCGTCGATGCCCACGACCGGGTGGATCCCCGGCATCACCTGCGTGACGTTGCCCATGTCGGTGCTGCCCAGCGGTAGCGCGGCCTCGACCTCCACTGCAACCGGGCTCCGGCCCATCCGCACCATCTCGGCCCGGAAGACGTCGGCCAACCACTGGTCGGGCGTCAGCTCCAGGTAGGACGGCTCGGTCGCGGAGACGTCGAACTGGCAGCCGGTGGCCACCGCGCCCGCCAGGAAGCAGTCCCCCATCCTGCCCTCCAGCTCGCGCAGCGACCACGCGTCGCTGGCGCGCATCGTGTACTCCATCGCCGCGCGGGCCGGAATGACGTTCGTGGCCTGCCCGCCGTCGGTGACGATGCCGTGCGCCATTTGGCCCGGCGCGAACTGCTGCCGCAGCAGCCCGATCGCCACCTGGGCGACGGTGATCGCGTCGGCGGCGTTCAAACCCAGATACGGCGCGACGGCCGCGTGCGCCTCACGGCCCGAGTAGACGACCGCGACCTGCGACAGCGCCAACGAACGTGCGCGGGCAATGTCGAGCGGCCCGGCGTGCAGCATCACGGTCGCGGCGATGTCGTCGAACGTGCCCGCATCGAGCATCAGCGCCTTGCCGCCGCCCGCCTCCTCGGCGGGCGTGCCCAGCAGCACCACCGTCAGGTTCAGCTCGTCGGCCACGTCGGCCAGCGCCAGTGCCGCTCCGACCGCGGACGCCGCGATGATGTTGTGCCCGCAGGCATGACCGATCTCGGGCAGCGCGTCGTACTCGGCGCAGATGCCCACCCTGAGCGAGCCACTGCCGTACTCCGCGCGGAACGCGGTCTCCAACCCGCCGGGCGCGGCCATGATCTCGAACCCGCGCTCGGCGACGAGGACCTGCGTCTTGGCGCAGCTGCGATGTTCGTTGAAGGCGAGCTCGGGCTCGGCGTGGATCGAGTGGGACAACTCGACCAAGTCGCCACGACGTCGCTGGACTACGTCCTCGACGGTCGTCGAGGCGGTGGCGGTGGGCATCCAGGCAGTATCTCACCGCTGGCTGATGTCCACTTCGTCGCGTTGAAGTAGCACTGGCTGGTCATCGCCACTCGCTCTTCGTCGCACTGGTTGCTCGGTCAACGCCCGACGTAGGCTCCTCGTCGTGACCGGTGCGACCGACCCCCAGGCCACCGCGAACGCGGCTGCCGCCGAACTCTTGGCGCGCACCGGCGCGGAGTTCTTCGACGTCGCCGTGGTCCTCGGCTCGGGATGGGCACCCGCCGCCGCGGAACTCGGTGAGCCGTCCTCCGTCATCGGCATGGCCGATCTGCCAGGGTTCACTCCGCCCACCGCGGCGGGCCACGGCGGACAGATACTGGCGGTCCGGGTAGGAGACCGGCGGGTGCTGGTGCTGCTCGGGCGCACCCACGCCTACGAAGGACACGACCTGCGTCACGTCGTGCATCCCGTCCGCACGGCCTGCGCCGCGGGCGTCCGCACGGTCGTGCTGACCAACGCCGCGGGTGGACTGCGCGAGGACTTCACGGTCGGCCAGCCCGTCCTGATCAGCGATCACCTCAACCTGACCGCGCGGTCACCGCTCGTCGGCGCTCAGTTCGTCGACCTCGTCGACGCCTACGCGCCGCGGCTGCGGGACGTGGCCCGCGACGTCGATCCGACGTTGGCCGAGGGTGTCTACGCGTCGCTGCCGGGGCCGCACTACGAGACGCCGGCCGAGATCCGGATGCTGCGCACGCTCGGCGCCGACCTGGTCGGCATGTCGACGGTGCACGAGACGATCGCGGCGCGGGCGGCCGGGGCCGAGGTGCTGGGCGTCTCGCTGGTCACGAACCTGGCCGCGGGGATGACGGGGCAGCCGCTCAGCCACGTCGAGGTGCTGGAGGCCGGGCGTCAGTCGGCGACGCGGATGGGTTCCCTGCTGGCCGCAGTGCTGGCCCGGCTGTAGCCGAGCTTCCTGGTCAGTGCGACGAAGCCGCGGGCCATCAGCGGTGCGGCGAACAGCATCAGCAGTACCCGCACCACCTGCGCGGCGATGATGAACGTGACGTTCGAGCCCGTCTCGACCGCCGTCGCCAACACCGCATAGATGCCGCCGGGGCTGGTGGCAAGGTAGCCCTCGAGTGGGCTGATCCCCGTCGTGTGGGCCAACAGCACGCCAAGGCCCGCGGTGGCGACGTTGAGGAAGACGATCAACCCGAGCGCCGCGGGCAGCGCGCGCCCGATGGCCTTGAAGGACGTCTTGGTGAACGCGACACCGGCTTGCCAACCGATCACGGCGTAGCCCAGCTGGACCAGCGCGAACGGCACCGACATGCCGAACGAGAACCCCGTGAGCTGCAAGGCGATGGTGACCGTCATCGGGCCGAGAAGCCCAGCGCCAGGCAACCGGATGAGCTTGCCGCCCGTCGCGCCGACGAGCACGATCGCGATGATCATCCCCATACTGAGATACCAAGGGGCCGAGGCGGTTTGGTCAGGCGGGGCGAAGTGTCCGGTCTTCTCGGCGTGAAAGACGAAGGTCACCACGATCGGCATCGACGCGGTGATCAGCGCGACGCGCAGGTACTGCACGACGGCGACCACGCGGTCGTCGCCGCCGAGTTCCCTGGCGATCGCGACCAGACCGGACGCACCGCCGGCGACCAACGCCAGCGCTCCGGTCAACGGGGTGACGTCGCGGTGCAGACCGAGCAGTGCGCCGGCGACGATGCTCAGCACCAGCGTGGCGACGGCGACCCCGAGCACGATCGGCCAGTCCGAGCCAAGCGCGGTCAGCGCGTCGCGGTGCACCATCGTGCCGATGTAGACGCCGAGCACGCCCTGCGCAGCGATGCCCGCCTTGCGGGGGACGCGCTCCGGGGCGTACGACACCAAGGCCAGCACCATGCCGACGAGCAGTGCGGCGAACAGCGCCGCTGAGGGCACGCCGACGATGGTCAGCGGCACCGTCACGGCAACCGTGATCAGCACCAACACCATCCATCGCATCATTAATGCAAGTATGCGCTTGTAACTTCGAGTCCACAACCTGATGTTCATCACGTCAATACCAAGGTATAACTTGGTAATGCGATCA
Source organism: Mycobacterium sp. (assembly GCA_025963195.1). Taxonomy (GTDB): domain Bacteria; phylum Actinomycetota; class Actinomycetes; order Mycobacteriales; family Mycobacteriaceae; genus Mycobacterium. Next base: position 4,690 of record JAOPVF010000219.1, read on the forward strand.
GGTACTGCGAACGCCACCGAACTGCGCGAGTCGATCATGGCGTTGACCCGCCAACTTCGTCGCCACCGCAGCGACAACGGGCTCACGCTCAGCCAGCAGCAGCTACTCGGCGAGGTGAGCCGGGCCGGCGTCACCACCCCTGCCGAACTCGCGAGCCGGATGCACGTGCGCGTGCAGTCACTGACCGACGGCATCAACCACCTGGAATCCGAGGGGCTGGTGCAACGCAGGACCGACGTCGACGACCGCCGCCGCCAACTCATCGAGGCGACCGCCGACGGGACCGCACTGCTGCGTGCCGACCGCGCTGAGCGCGACGAGTGGCTCAACACGGCGATGCGCGACTCGCTGACCGATCTCGAATTCGATCTGCTGATGCTCGTCGCGCCCGTGTTGCGAAAGCTCGCAGACGCCGACGCGTCACAATGAACGCGTGACCGGACCCTCGCTCCAGCCTCTGACCTTCGGCACGGCGGGATTGCGGGGGCCGATGCGCGATGGTCCCGACGGCATGAACGTCGAGACCGTGACGAGGGCGAGCTGGGCGGTGGCCAAGGTGCTCAAGGACAGATGCCTCGGGGGCTCGACCGTCGTGGTGGGCCGCGATGCGCGGCACCAGTCCGATGACTTCGCCTTGGCGACCGCCGAAGTACTTGCCGCCGAGGGCTTCTCCGTCGTACTGCTGCCCGATCCGGCCCCGACGCCGGTGGTGGCGTTCGCGGTGCGCCACCTGCGCGCGGTGGCGGGGGTGCAGATCACGGCATCGCACAACCCGCCCGCCGACAACGGTTACAAGGTCTACCTCGACGGCGGCCTGCAGATCGTTCCCCCGAGCGACCGCGACATCGAATCGGCGATGGCGACTGCCCCGGGTGACATCGCCCGGTCGGAGGTGTCGCCGGTGGACACCAACCTCGTGCACGACTACGTGTGGCGCGCCGCCACGGTCCGCCGCACGACGGGCGACGTGCGGGTAGCGCTGACCCCGATGCACGGTGTCGGCGGTGAGGTCGCGCTGCACGTGCTGAGCGAGGCAGGCATCAGCGACGTCCACACCGTCGCCGAGCAGTTCGCGCCCGATCCCGACTTCTCCACCGTCGCGTTCCCCAACCCCGAGGAACCAGGCGCCACCGACCTGCTGCTCGCGCTGGCCGCGGAGGTCGGTGCCGAGGTGGCCATCGCGCTGGACCCCGACGCTGACCGGTGCGCGGTGGCGGTACCGACGCCGACCGGTTGGCGCATGCTCTCCGGTGACGAAACCGGTTGGCTGCTCGGTGATTACGTGCTGTCGCAGACCGAACCCGGCGACGCGATGACCGCGAGCGTGGTGGCCAGCACGGTGGTGTCCTCCCGCATGCTGGCGGCGATCGCTGCGAGCCACGGCGCCCGGCACGTCGAGACCCTGACCGGCTTCAAGTGGCTGGCACGCGCGGACGCAGGGTTGCCTGGCAGCACGCTGGTCTACGCCTACGAGGAGGCGATCGGACACTGCGTCGATCCGGCCGCGGTGCGCGACAAGGACGGCATCAGCGCGGGCGTGCTGGTGTGCGACCTGGTCGTCGCCCTGCGCAACGAGGGCCGCACGCTTCTCGACGCGCTCGACGCACTGGCCCGCGCGCACGGCGTACACACGACGACCGCGATATCGATGGCCGCCGACGCAACCGTGATGCCGCGCCTGCGCGCCGAACCGCCCGGTCTCGTCGCCGGCGAACCGATAGAGGTCACCGACCTGCTGGAACGCCGCGGCCAACAGCGAACCGACGCGCTGATCTACACCGGCGAACGCGTGCGGGTCGCGATCCGGCCGTCGGGCACCGAGCCGAAGATCAAGGCATACCTGGAGATTCGGCTACCGCCGAGCGACGACGTACCCGTCGCGCGCGCCATCGCGGCACAGTTGCTCGACGAATTGCGGGCCGACGTGGTCGACTTGCTTCAGCGCGGGCCGAACTGACGGTCCCCGGCGTCGCCGAGTCCCGGCACTATGTACGCGATCTCGTTGAGCCCGTCGTCGATCGCGGCGGTGTAGAGCCGTATGTCGGGTGCCACCCGCTCGAGTGCGGCAATGCCTTCCGGCGCGCACACCACGCAGACCACGGTGATGTCGGCGGCCCGGCGAGCGTGCAGCAGCCCGACCGTGTGGGCCATCGAGCCACCCGTGGCCAGCATCGGATCGAGCACCATCACCGGCTCCGTGCTCAGATCCTCCGGCAAGGACTCCAAATACGGTGTGGGCTCGTGTGTTTCCTCGTTGCGCGCCACGCCGACGAACCCGACCTTCGCCTCGGGAATCAGCATGTGCGCCCTGTCGACCATCCCGAGGCCGGCGCGCAATACGGGCACCAATAGCGGCGGGGCCGCTAGCCGCGACCCGATGGTGTCGGCCATCGGCGTGCGGATCGGGACGGGTTCGCTCGCGGCGTCGCGGGTGGCCTCGTAGACGAGCATCAACGTCAGGTCGCACAGCGCGGCGCGGAACGCGGCGTTGTCGGTGCGCTCGTCGCGCAGGGTGGTCAACCGCGCCGCGGCAAGTGGGTGATCGACAACGCGAACGTCCATGCGGGAAGACCCTAGTGGAACCGTCCGGCGCGGGCCCGCGTCATAACGTCGTGCTCGCCGATACCGCCGTGATCCGCGCCCTCGGCGCCGCCCACTCCCGCCAGGCCGCCGACCTCGATGCCGTCGCCGCCACGTTGCGATCGGTCGCGGGGCCGGAGTGTGCGGCCGCGTTCGGCCCAGTGGGTGCGCGGTTCATTGCAGCGCTGACCGAGGCGCTCTCCCGCGAGTCGGGCGTGGCCGCGCAGCTGAGTGAACGCGCGGCCAGAGCCGGCCAGACCGCCGAGGCCACCGCCGTCGCGTATGGCGGCACCGAACGTCGCGTCGGACAGTCGATCACCGCAGTCGGGGGGTGACGGTGCCCAGTTCCCTGGTCTCGGCGCTGTCGGCGCCCATCCGTGAGGTGCAGGCGCTGGTCGGTCCGGGCTGGTCGGGCGACGGCGACGCGGCCGCCGTGCTCTCGGACGTGCGCGACGCGCTGGCCGACGTAGCCGGCGCAGGTCGACGCGCATGGGACGACGCCGCAGGCCAATGGGCGGGCGACGGTGCCGACGCGGCCTCCGAGTTCACCCACGCGACGGTCACCGCGGTCGATGCACTGGCGATCCGCGCCGATCACCTGGGAGCGACGACGGCGAACGCGGCCGACGCGGTAGCCCGAGCACGAGCCCGGCTACGCACCATCATCGACGAGTTCGAGGCGCGCGCCGCAGCACTCGAAGCCGACCTGGAGGCGCCGGGCGCCGCGGAGTCGCTGATCGACGAGGCGCGCCGGGCACTGGACGAGGCCGTCGCGGTGGTCGACGAACTGCGCGCCGAGTTGGACGCCCAGGCCGCGGCGGTGACCGCACCCCCGGGGTCGGCCGCGCCGACGATGCCCGCAGCGACCACGCCCACCGCCGCGGTGCCGGGCTGGGCGGGCGGTACGGGTCTCGGAAGTTCGGGTCTCGGAAGGTCGGGCGCCGGCAGTTCGGGCGTCGAGGCGTCCAGCGGCGGGTCGCCATCCGGCGCGCCGTTCCCGTCCGCCCAGGGCGACTGGTCCGACGTCGGCGAGGTCGTCGCCGCCAGAGAGCTGGCCGATCCGGAGGAGTTCG
>JAOPVF010000221.1 GCA_025963195.1 Mycobacterium sp.
CGTACAACAAGGACCCCAACGCGTTCCTGAAGCGCGAAGAGGTGAACCTCGAGCCCGGCGTGCCGTGGGTGTTCGAGACGACGCTCGCGGACCCGCAGTGGGCGATCGTCACCGTGAGCGGCGCCGCACACGCCATGACCGGGGCGCCGAACCCCCACTGCGAGATCTACATCGACGGTCAGCTGGCAATCCAGCAGGACGGCGAGACGGGCGCGGCCTGCCAGCTGTCGCACTGGTAGTCGTACCCGTCAACATCGCTGCTCTGAATGCTGGTCAGGTTTCGGCGAGAGCGGTCAGCGCCCGCGGCAACGGGCCCACGTGCAGGATGCCGAGGCGCTGGGTGGCGCGGGTGAGGGCGACGTAGAGCTCGGCCGCGCCACGTGGTCCCGAGGCGATGATCCGTTCCGGCTCGACCACCAGCACGGCGTCGAACTCCAGGCCCTTGGTCCGGGAGGCCGGCACCGTGCCCGGCACGCCTGGTGGCCCGATCACCACGCTGGTGCCGTCGCGTGTGGCCTCGTCGAAGACGAATTCCTCGATGGCAGAGGATAATTCGTCAGCGGTGACCAGCCTGGACCACGGCTCGACGCCGCACGCGCGGACGGACTCCGGTGGGGCGACCCCCGGTGCGAACTCGGCAAGCAGCGCGGCGGCGACGGTCATGATCTCCGCAGGGGTGCGGTAGTTCACTGACAGCGATCGGTAGACCCAGCGGCCAGGCACGTATGGCTCCAGCATCGCGTCCCACGACGTCGCTCCTGCCGCCGACCGGCGTTGGGCGAGATCGCCCACCACCGTGAAGGATCGGCCGGGGCAGCGCCGCATCAGCGCCCGCCAGTCCATCTCGGACAGTTCTTGGGCCTCGTCGACGACGACATGCCGGTAGGTCCATTCCCGGTCCGCGGCAGCGCGTTCGGCGAGATCCCTGGTGTCGCGCTCATCGAAGCGTTCCGCCAGGTCCTCCGCGTAGAGCATGTCCGTGGCCAGGAGGTGGTCCTCGTCGTCCATCAGGTCCTCGCGGCCGACCATGAGGTCCAGCACGCCCGCGGCATACGCGGCCTCGGCCTTGCGTTCCCGCTCGGCCGCGGCTTCCTCGGCCGCCTGCGCGGCCCTGTCATGGCCCAAAAGGTCGAACAGCTCATCGAGCAGTGGCACGTCCGACACCGTCCACGCCTCGCCGTCGGGACGCCACAACACCGGGTCGGCGCTCGCCGCGCGCAACCGTTCCCGAGACGTGTACAGCTCTGCCAGAACGGTTTCCGGCATCAGTATGGGCCAGAGCTGATCGACTGCCGCTTTGAACGCGTCGTGTTCGGCGAGTTCCTCGAGCAGTTCGGTTCGCAACTGCTCCCACGCGGCGCGGTCGGCCCTGGACAACCAGCCCCGGCCGATCCACGCTATCGCCCGTTCGGTGAGCGCCCACGTGAGGACGTCGTAGAACACCGCCCGTGCCTCGTTGTGCGGCTGCCCACTCTTGCGCGCCTCCTGAATGGCCCACTCCGTGGTCTCGGCATCGATGCGGACCGTGGCGTCGGCCAGTTCGATCGACAGGGGCTGTTGGGGCGACCGTTGGCGATCGGCCACTGCCGCGGCGAGCACCTCGATCATTGCCCGTGAACCCTTGAGCCGCGCGGCATCCGGCGTGTCCTCCGCAGTGATGCTCAGCCAAGGCAGCAGGTCGCCGGTGGTCATGAACACCACGTTGGTCTCGCCGAGCGATGGCAGAACACGGCCGATGTGGTTGAGGAACGCCGGGTTTGGCCCGACGACGAGCACACCGTTGCTCTCCATGCGCTTCCGCTGCGTGTAGAGCAGATACGCGACGCGGTGCAGCGCCACCACGGTCTTGCCGGTGCCGGGGCCGCCCTCGATCACCAGGACCCCTGAGTGATCCAGCCGGATGATCTCGTCCTGTTCGGCCTGGATCGTCGCGACGATGTCGCGCATCCCATCACCGCGCGGCGCATTGACCGCGGCAAGCAGCGCGGCGTCTCCCCGAACGGCACCGTCGCTGGGCCCGTCGGGGCGACCGAAGATCTCGTCGGTGAAGTCGACCACCCGACGCCCGAGGGTGTGAAACTGCCTGCGCCTGCGCATGTTCTCCGGGTTGGCGGCAGTGGCGACGTAGAAGGCGCGCGCCGCGGGCGCCCGCCAATCGAGCAGCATTGGTTCGTAGGAATCCTCCTCGAACAGGCCGATACGCCCGATGTAGGTGGGTTCATCCGCCAGCGTGTCCAACCGGCCGAAACACAGGCCGTTGTCCGCCACGTTGAGCCGCGTCGCCGTCTTGGCCAGCGCACGCACCTCGGCGTCGCGCTCAACGAGCGTCCCGCCGTTCTGCGGGTCGATGGGGCTCCGCAAAGCCTCGCCGTACCTACCCTTCACCCGCGCGCGCTCGGCGTCGAGCCGCGCGTAGAGCTGGGCCACATAGCCTCGTTCGGACTGCAATTCGTCGTCATAACCGCGATTCGACACGGGCATCACACTCCCTGCCCGACGACGTCCAGCAATAGCGTCGCGGCCACCGTCGCCCCGTCGGTGCGGATCATGGCGGCGACGGCGGTCGCTCGCGCGCGGATCTCGGGGGACAGCGCCGTCGTCAACGCAGTGGAAAGCGACTCGACCGTCGGAGTCGAACCATCGTGTGCCACACCGATGCCCAGCTCCGCTACCCGGCCCGCCCAGTACGGCTGATCCGCGATCTGGGGCACCACCACCTGTGGTGCGCCAGCCCTGGTGGCCGTCGTCGTCGTACCCGCTCCGCCGTGGTGCACGACGACAGCCACCCGGCCGAACAGTGCCTGATGGTTGACCTCGCCGACGACGAAGCAGTCATCCCGATCATCGATCGCGGCCAGGTTGGCCCAGCCGCGTGAGACGACGACGCGGCGGCCGTGCGCTCGGATCGCGTCGATGGCCACCACGGCAGCGTCCTCTGGTGCACGCACGCTACCGAAGCTCACGTACACCGGGGGAGCGCCCGCATCGAGGAAGGCCTCCAGGTCTGTCGGGAGTGGGCGTTCGTCGGGCAGGATCCACGCACCCGTCTGCACCACGTCGAGATCCGGTGAACCAGGCCACGGATCCAGCGTCGGGTCGGCCGCCAGCCACGGGCTGCCCGTGAAGACGTGGTCGCGGACGTTGTCGACCGGTGGTAGGCCGAGTGCTGCTCTGTGAGCGTTCAGTGGTGCGCCGTACAACGCCTGCACTCGCTCGGCGTCCACGCCCCACAGCACCCGGCTGTCGGTCACGCCGGGAGGGAACGGCTTTCCGGGCCGGGGCAGCGGTGTCTGATGCGGCGCCGGAAAACTACGCGCCTGGAACGCAGCCAGCACGTAGGAAATGCCCCGCACCTCGGCCACCGAACGCACGCCCGCGGGCATCAGGCCCGTCGCGACTACCGCATCACATCCGTCGGCCGCCGCGCCGACCGTCTCGAACTGCGCGGCCACCAGCTCGGCCGCCACCCGCGGCGCATCCGCCGGTGTCAACGGCTTCTTGTCGTGCGAGCCGTGCACCAATTCGCGCACCGACGTGCCCGCAGGCACCATCTCGACGTCGACCCGAGCCGCCAGATCGGAGAAATCCGGCGGCGCACACAGCCGCACCTTCGCGCCGAGTTCCTTCAAGGCCACCGCGAACCCCAACAACGGTTCGACGTCCCCGCGCGATCCCCACGTCGACAACAACACCCGCACTCGCTACCCCCATGTCCCGCCAGTTCTGGCTTAGGGCAGCGATTCTGCGGCATACCCCCGGTCTTGCCGCAAGCCCCCCACTGCGCTATATATTGAAGTGGGAAGACGCGAAGACGTCTTCCCATTCTGTTTGAATGTAGCCGGTGTTTGGTCGTGGGTGGCGACGCAATTGACATCGCGTCGAACAACTGTTCGAATGGTTGGGTGCGATGGGATGGCCAGGGCATCGGCGTGGACGACGGTGCGCTGCCCGGATTGCAGCGCATCGGGTTCGTCCGCACGGTGCGCACGCCGCAGTTCGACGGCATCACGTTCCACGAGGTGCTGTGCAAGTCCGCGCTGAACAAGGTGCCCAACGCCTCCCAGCTGCCCTTCCGGTTCACCGTCAACGGCTACCGCGGGTGCAGCCATGCCTGCCGCTACTGCTTCGCGCGGCCCACCCACGAATACCTCGGCTTCGACTCCGGTGCTGATTTCGACACCCAGGTCGTGGTGAAGACCAACGTCGTCGACGTGCTCCGCCGCGAGCTGGCCCGTCCGTCGTGGACGCGCGAGACCGTCGCGCTCGGCACCAACACCGATCCGTATCAGCGGGCCGAGGGCAGGTATGCGCTGATGCCAGGAATCATTGGTGCACTTGCTGATTCGCATACTCCGTTCTCGATCCTCACGAAGGGCACCCTGCTGCGCAGGGATCTGGCGCTGATCACGGATGCGTCGCGCCACGTCGACGTCAGTGTCGCGGTCTCGCTCGCGGTCGCCGACCCCGAGCTTCATCAAGAAGTCGAGCCGGGCACCCCTGGCCCGCGGGCCAGGCTGGAGTTGATCCGGGCGGTGCGCGGCGCGGGTCTGGACTGCCATGTCATGGTCGCCCCGGTGCTGCCCGCGTTGACGGACTCGTACGAGCATCTCGACGGGCTGCTCGGCCAGATCGCCGCTGCGGGTGCCAGCAGCGTGACGGTGTTCGGCCTGCATCTGCGCGGCGCGACTCGCGGCTGGTTCATGGCGTGGCTGGCCACCGCGCGCCCAGAGCTTGTCGCGACGTACCGCGAGTTGTACGGGCGGGGCGCGTATCTGCCTGCCAGTTACCGAGAGATGCTGCACCGGCGGGCGGCACCGTTGGTCGCCAAGTACGGACTGAACCGCGACCAGAGGTCGTTCCGTCCGGTGCCCGCGCCGGTGCATGCCGTCACGGAGCCTGAGCTGACTCTGTTCTGATCGGGCGCGCCAATCGACCTGCTATTCGACACGTGTCGAAGGCTTGTGCCCGTCGGTACCAAGGCGTACCGTGGCCGGTACTTGTTCGTACCGAACCGGAGGTTCAGGCATGGCTGAAGCGACGAACGATCCGGTGCGGCTGCCGCCCGCACCGCGCATTCCAAAGCTGGTGCAAGGCGTCGCCTTCATCGTCAACCGCGACAAGGTCGTTGCCGCCATGGCCCGGCGCCACGGTTCGGAGTTCACGCTCAACCTGCCGATCTTCGGCCACACCACGGTGATCAGCGATCCCGCGCTGGTGAAGGAACTCTTCACGGCCAACAACGACCTCATTGCCCGCGCGGGAACACTCGGCCAGGTGCTCGGCCCCGGTTCGACGTTCAGCCTCGACGGCCTTCCCCACCGTCAGCGTCGCAAGCTTCTGGTGCCGCCGTTTCACGGCAAGCGAATGCAGGGCTACGAGGGCATCGTCGAAGAGGAAGTAAGGCGGGAGATCGCCACTTGGCCGGAGGGCGAGGACTTCGCGACCATGCCGTCGATGATGCGGATCACGCTCAACGCCATCCTGCGGGCGGTGTTCGGTGCCGACGGCGCCGCGCTCGAGGAACTGCGCGAACTATTGCCGCCGATGGTGCTGAAGGCATCGCGGCTCGCGGTGATGCCGCCCGCGGCGCGGCGTGACTACGGCCCCCTGAGTCCGTGGGGTCGGGTGGAGAAGCTGCGACGGCGCTACAACGCGGTCATCGCCAGGCTCATCGCCGACGCCCGCAGGGATCCCGCGTTCGAGGACCGCAACGACGTGCTCGCACTCATGCTGCAGGCGCGGTACGACGACGGTTCGCCGATCTCCGACGACCACGTGGCCGACGAGTTGCTCACCTTGCTCGCGGCGGGGCACGAGACCACGGCCACCACGTTGGCGTGGGCCGTCGAACGACTGCGCAGGCACCCGAGGCTGCTCGCCCGCCTCCGCGACGAAGTCGACGCAGGAGGCTCCGACCTGCTCCAGGCCACCATCTTCGAGGTGCAGCGCACCCGCCCCGTAATCAACGGCACCGCTCGCATGACCAGGCAGCGGATCAAGTTGGGGGAGTGGGTGATTCCCGAACGGCACGTCGTGCTGGTGAGCATCTCGCTGGCCCATGCCGCCGAACGGAGCTTCGCCGACGCCGAGGCATTCGACCCGGACCGCTTCGTCGGCAACCCGCCGGACACGCACGCCTGGATCCCGTTCGGCGGCGGTATCCGGCGCTGCATCGGCGCCGCATTCGCCAACATGGAGATGACCGTGACATTGCGAACATTGCTGCAGGAGTTCGAGTTCGGCACCACGTATGCCCCAGGGGAGTCCGCGCACTCACGGGGGGTCGCGACCGCGCCAGCTCGTGGTGGGCGGGCGGTGGTGTGGCGACGCTCGCCGCAGACACCGATGGTGACATCAGCCGCCACGGCGGAGGTGTCGGCGTGAGCGACCAGGCCGTAGTACCAGTCGGGCGCGGAATCGAATTGTGCTACGACTCGATCGGTGACGCCGCGGCACCTCCCGTCGTGCTGATCGCCGGACTCGGACAGCAATTGCACACCTGGCCGGAAGAGATCGCCGCCATGATCGCGCAGCGGGGATATCGGGTCATCCGGTTCGACAATCGCGACGTAGGCCGTTCGACCCACGCGAGCTTTCCCAAGCCGAATCCGGTGGCGATCCTGCGGGGCGGCAACGACAGCAGGCAGTACCACCTCGGTGACATGGCCCGCGACACCGTCGGCCTGCTTGACGCGCTCGGCTACGCCGACGCCCACCTCGTCGGCATCTCGATGGGCGGAATGATCGCCCAAACGGTCGCCGCGCACCATCCGGGCCGGGTGCGAACGCTGACGTCGATCATGTCCACGACCGGTGCGCCGCGTATCGGGCGGCCGGCTCCATCGACGTGGTGGCGGATGGCGACCGCGAGGCCGCCGCGCAACCGGCTCGAGGCGATCGACGGCGCGGTGCGGATGTTCGCCCACATCGGGTCGCACGGATTTCCGTTCGACGAGGGATGGGTACGCGAAAAGTCGGGCATCGCATGGGATCGCGATCCCACGTCCGACGGGGTGGCCCGGCAGCTGGCGGGCGTCTTCGCCTCGGGGGACCGGACCAGCGAGCTACGCCAGATCGACGTGCCGACCCTGGTGATCCACGGCGACCGGGACCGGATGGTCCATCCGACCGGTGGCGCCGCCACCGCGAACGCCATCCCCGGTGCGCGACTGGAGACGATCGTCGGCATGGGTCACGATCTGCCCGCCGGCACCTGGGACCGGATCGTCGACCTGATCACCACCCATTTCGACGGTTCGCCCGTCCCAACCGCACGGTCACAGGAGACACGATGAGCAAGTCACCCGCACACGTCATCAGCGGACGCACGGTGGTCATCACCGGTGCGGCATCCGGTATCGGCAGGGCTCTGGCCCAACGCCTTTCGGCTCACGGCTGCCCGGTCGCGATTGCCGACGTCGACGAGCAGGGGCTGAAGGAGACCGAGGCGACCCTCGGAGGTTCGACGCTGACCAAGGTGCTCGACGTCAGGGATGCCGATGCGCAGAACGCCTTCGCCGCGGAGGTCGGGGACTGGGCGCCCGTGCCCATCGGTGCGGTGTTCAACAACGCCGGTGTCGCCGTGTCCTCCAGCGTGCTGGACTCCGTGTCCGAGGACGACAACTGGTTGTGGGACATCAACTTCCAAGGCGTCGTCAACGGCACCCGGGCCTTCCTGCCGATCCTAACCGCTCAGGACTCTGGAGCGATCGTGAACACCTCCAGCGTGTTCGGCCTGGTCGGCATGCCGAACCAGAGTGCCTACTGCTCGG
>JAOPVF010000237.1 GCA_025963195.1 Mycobacterium sp.
GTGATGACATCTGCTACGCCACCCAGAACCGTCAGGTCGCCGTCAAGGCGATGGCGCCGGAGTGCGAGCTGGTGATCGTCGTCGGCTCGAAGAACTCGTCGAACTCGGTGCGCCTGGTCGAGGTGGCGCTCGGCGCCGGATCGGATGCGTCCTACCTCGTCGACTACGCCGAGGACATCGACCCGGCGTGGCTGGACGGCGTCACCAACGTCGGCGTCACGTCGGGTGCATCGGTGCCCGAGATCCTCGTGCGAGGAGTGCTGGAGCGGCTGGCCGAGTACGGCTTCGGCACCGTCCAGCCGGTCACCACGGCCAACGAGACCCTGGTGTTCGCGCTGCCGAGGGAGATCCGCCCCGCTCGGCGATGAGCGCTTGCGCGAAGAGCAAAAGGCGGCGATGAGCGCTTGCGCGAAGAGCAGAACGCTTTAGTTAGACGTCGTACTGCCAGGAATCCGCATCTGGATTGCGGGTGCGCGGTGGCCTGGTGCGGTTCTCGGTACGCGATTCGCCGCCGTCGTCGGCGGCGCGGTAGCGCACGCGCGACACCGGATGGTGCGACCCGGAATCAGTGGGCTTGGGGCTGCGAGGTACGCCGTTGGTGGAGCGAGGTTCGTACGGGTCGTAGTCGGACGGGCGACGCCGCCGCTCCGGACGCTCGTAGGGGTCGGGTCGTTCCTGGCGCTGCGGACGGTCATACCGCTCGGACCGTTCGCGTGGATCGACGGGCGGAGTGCGCCGCGACCGTGGTTCGCGTGGTTCGCGGGGCTCACGCTCGCGCGGCTGGGCGGCGCGGCTGCGCCGACGGGGCTCTGGTTCGGCGGGCGGGTCGGCCGGCCGTGGCCGGCGTGGGCGGGTGGGGACGGGCTCGATGAGCTCGGTCTCCGGCGGACGAGCGTGCCGTGAGCGCGACGCCCGCTCGGTTCCAGTCGTCGTCCTCGGCTTGCGTGCCGGTCGCTGCGGGGGCGCCTCGTCGACTACGGCGCTTGGGCGTTCGATGGAGTGCCGACGGCCCCTGCGCTCGGGGGGCTTCTCCTTCGCGGCCACGGCGGTTGCAGCAAGCCCGCCGTCGGCAGCCGTCGTTGCGGCGTCGGGGGTTTCGTCGTCGTGCGATGCGGCTCGGCGCGCGGCCATGCCGAAGTACCAGCGACCCATCCCGAGGAGCAGGACGATCGCCGAGGTGAAGAACATCAGCGGGAACCGCTCGATGAGCGGATAGCCGCAATTGATCAAGGTGTCCTTGATGCCGGTGATCTTGCTGCCGTGGAAGACGAAGAAGGCCGTCGGGACGGCGAAGAACAGAATCAACGGCGGCTGGATGACGGCGGAGAACACTCCGGACTGACGCACGGCCAGCACGGCCAATATGCAGCCCGCGGCGTAGCAGACCGCGAACACGGCGCTGAGAGTCTTCTCACCGGATCCAGCGTCGTAGGCAAAGCCGACGGCCGATGCCGTCGCAGCCACGATCACCGCGCCCCACCAGGGAATTCCAGGCACTCGGGGGAGTGCTGAGCGGTGATCGGGCACCATCGCCGAGTCGGCGCGCTGTCCTAACACGCATTTGACCGTACCGGCAATCAGCCGGGATGTGCTGCCAGCGCGCTCTGACGCGCCTGTGTGGCCCCCTAGACTGTCTCAACCGTGGGCCTAAATCTCGGAATCGTCGGACTGCCAAACGTCGGCAAGTCAACCCTGTTCAACGCGTTGACTCGTAATGACGTGCTGGCGGCCAACTACCCGTTCGCCACCATCGAGCCGAACGAGGGCGTGGTGGCCTTGCCCGATCCGCGGCTGACCAAGCTGGCCGAGATGTTCGCGTCGGAGAAAATCGTGCCCGCGCCGGTGACTTTCGTCGACATCGCGGGCATCGTGAAGGGCGCGTCCGAGGGCGCCGGGCTGGGCAACAAGTTTCTGGCAAACATTCGCGAGTGCGACGCGATCTGTCAGGTGGTGCGGGTGTTCGCCGACGACGACGTCGTGCACGTCGACGGCAAGGTCGACCCGGCATCGGACATCGAGGTCATCGAGACCGAATTGATCCTGGCCGACATGCAGACCTTGGAGAAGGCGGTGCCGCGCCTGGAGAAAGAAGCCCGCACCAACAAGGACCGCAAGCCCGTCCACGAAGCGGCGGTGGCGGCGCAGCAGATACTCGACAGCGGCAAGACGCTGTTCGGGTCCGGGTTGGACACCTCGCCGCTGCGGGAACTGAGCCTGCTGACCACCAAGCCCTTTCTGTACGCCTTCAACGCCGACGAGTCGGTGCTCACCGACGAGGCCCGCAAGGCCGAGCTGCGCGCGATGGTGGCGCCCGCCGACGCGGTGTTCCTCGATGCCAAGATCGAGGCCGAGCTCCAGGAGCTCGACGAGGAGTCGGCCGCCGAGCTACTCGAGTCGATCGGTCAGACGGAGAAGGGTCTCGATGCGTTGGCACGGGCGGGTTTTCACACGTTGAAGTTGCAGACCTATTTGACGGCGGGCCCCAAGGAGTCGCGGGCCTGGACCATCCATCAGGGTGACACCGCACCCAAGGCGGCCGGCGTGATCCACACCGACTTCGAGAAGGGTTTCATCAAGGCCGAGATCGTGTCCTTCGAAGACCTCGTCGCCGCGGGATCGATGGCCGCGGCAAAGGCGGCGGGCAA
>JAOPVF010000245.1 GCA_025963195.1 Mycobacterium sp.
GTGTGCGGCCCCGCGAATGTCGTAGACGGCGTTCTTCGCGGTGGCGCCCTTCGTCGTCGGCAGACTCTTTGCCAGTAATCCGGTGGGATCCAACGGGACTGCGGCCAGCGCACTCGGGTCTGCGGCCTTGAACTGATCGATCGACGGGGCCTGCGCGTCGACGGTCTTGGCGACAAGTTCGGCAGCGTGGTCGACGCCGTCGACGGTCTGGACGAACTGCATCAGCACGTAGGGCCCGTGCGGGGTGAACGACCGGATCGTCGCCCTGATCTGATCCGATCCGTGCGGTGTGAACGGGTACGTGGAGGCCACTGAATCGGGATGGCCGGGGATGGCCACGACCGTGGGCGTGACACCCGCGATCGGAAACTTGGCTGCGGCATCGCCCATGTCGGTGCTCGCCGCCGCGGCGGCAGCTGGATCGGGGAACCGCAACACGGCGTTCACCAGCACGATCTTGTCGGCGGCCTCCCGTTCCGTGGCGAACCCGTTGATGAAGCCATGCCTGCCCGCCGCCGCCGCAACCGTCTCGGGTCCGAGCTGCAGTAGCGCGGTGACGCCGTTGATCACGTAGAAGCTGTCGAGGTACGGGTTGATCACGCTTTCGTCGATCTCCCATGGGCCGACCACGAAGTCGGCCATCTGTTTCGCATCGGCCAAGGCGCCTGCCTCGGGGCTGCCCGCGGCACCCAGCGGTGGAAAGGGCACGGTCGGGTAGTTGCCGACGTCGAGAATCTTGGGGTCCACGACCGCGGAAGGCGCGGAGGTCGTCGCAGCGGTGCTCGGCGCGGCGTCAGGGCCGCCGGCGGCCCCCGTGTTGCTGCCGCACGCGGCCAACACCAGTGCACTGGCAACGAGGACGCCGAACTGCAGACTGCGCCGCATCAAATCTCCTGTCGTTGATCGTTCCAACCTAATGTGCCGACCGTGCACAATCATCGAATGTCCGATTCAGCTCTCATGGCTCCCGTCGTCGTTGGTATCGCTCCGAGCACCGTGGCCGATGTCGTGCGCGTTGCGCGCCTCGACGCCCCTGTGACGATCGGTGACGATGCCCTTGCCGCCATGGCCGCGAGTCGGACCCGCATCGAAGCACTCGCCGACGACCCAGTGCCGGTATACGGCATCTCCACCGGGTTCGGTGCCCTTGCCACCCGCCACATTCCCCTCGAGCTCCGAACCAAGCTGCAGCGCAGCCTCATTCGCTCCCATGCCGCGGGGTCGGGTCCCGAGGTCGAGCGCGAGGTGATCCGAGCGATGATGTTGCTGCGGTTGTCGACCCTGTCCACCGGACACACGGGTATTCGTCCGGAAGTCGCGCAGGCGTATGCCGCTCTGCTGTCGGCCGGTCTGACTCCGGTGGTCTACGAGTACGGCAGCCTTGGCTGCTCGGGCGACCTTGCACCCCTTGCGCACGTGGCGCTGACGATCATGGGCGAAGGTCGAGTTCGCACCTCAGACGGCACGGTCGTGCCCGCCGCAGAAGCCTTGCCGGCGCATGGCATCGAACCGATCGTCTTCGCTGAGAAGGAGG
Organism: Mycobacterium sp.; assembly: GCA_025963195.1. GTDB lineage: Bacteria > Actinomycetota > Actinomycetes > Mycobacteriales > Mycobacteriaceae > Mycobacterium. Next base: position 1,535 of record JAOPVF010000245.1, read on the forward strand.
GCCTTGCCCTCATCAACGGCACGGACGGCATGCTCGGGCAGCTCGTCCTGGCGTTGGCCGACCTGGACCGGCTGCTGGTGTTGGCCGACGTGTCGGCGGCGATGAGCGTCGAAGGGCTGCTCGGTTCCGACAAGGTCTTCGCCGCACACCTGCATGCCCTGCGGCCTCAGCCCGGCCAGGCCGTCGCCGCCGCAAACATGACCCGCATCCTCGCCGGGTCACCGATCGTGGCCAGCCACAGCGGGCCGGACTGCCCGCTGGTCCAGGACGCGTACTCGCTGCGGTGCGCACCTCAGGTCGCGGGCGCCGCACGCGACACCATCGCGCATGCCCGCAACGTCGCGAACTGGGAGTTGGCCAGCGTCATCGACAACCCCGTCGTCACCGACGACGGGCAGGTGGAGTCGAACGGCAACTTCCACGGCGCGCCGGTCGCCTATGTGCTGGACTTCCTCGCCATCGTCGTCGCGGATCTGGCAAGCATCAGTGAACGACGGACCGACCGGTTCCTTGACGCCGCCCGCAACCACGGGCTCAACGCGTTCCTCGCCGACGACCCAGGCGTCGACAGCGGCCACATGATCGCCCAGTACACCCAGGCCGCAATCGTGTCCGAGCTCAAGCGATTGGCAAGCCCCGCGAGCGTCGACTCGATTCCGTCGTCGGCGATGCAGGAGGACCACGTGTCCATGGGCTGGTCGGCGGCCCGCAAACTGCGCAGGGCGATCGACGGCCTCACCCGCGTTCTTGCCATCGAGGTGCTCACCGCGGCGCGGGGTATCGACATGCGGGCGCCGCTGTTGCCTGCGCCGGCCACCGGCGCTGTGGTCGCCGCCGTGCGCACACGGGTCGACGGTCCTGGCGCCGACCGTTATCTCGCACCCGAGATCGAAGCCGTCGTCGAACTCGCCCGCGACGGATCACTGGTCGCCGCAGCAGAATCCGTTACCGGCCCGCTGGCGTGACGTGTTGGTCCACTAGTCGTCCGAGGTCGTCGAGGAGTAGGTCTGCCGCAGCGATGTCGCCGCGCAGGTCGCGGTCCTCGTCGTTGCGGGGCAGGTCGGCGGCCAACTCGAGTGCGGCGCCGAGCGCACCGGTGAACCGGCCTTCGAGCCCGCGCTGCCGCAGCAGCCTGACGGCGCCGACCAGTTCGCAGCACAGCAGCACCCGGTACGCCGCGATCGAGCGCTCGAGCTGAAGTGCCCCCTGGGAGGCGAACGTGGCGTCCTCCTCCGAGCCCCTCGACAGCACCAGGGTTCCGACCGATGCCGGCTGCGCGGAGCTGCGGATCTCGGCGATGGCGCCTGCCGCGACGTACTCGACCATCATCAGTCCCGACGAGCCGTCCGACGCCGAAGCGAGGAACGCGTTACCGCCGTTGGTATCCGGATCGTTGAGCATCCGGATCCTGGAATGTGTGATGGGTGCGGTCAACGCGAGCGCAAGCGTGGTTCCGTCCAGCTCGAGTGACATCGATGCCTGATAGAAGGCTCCGTGATGGATGACCTGATCCCCTTCGACGTCGAACAGGGGGTTCTCCTGCGCGGCGTTCAGTGTCCGCTCGAGTTGTCCGACGAACGTATCCAACGTGGCGACGACGCTGGCTTGCGCGACGGGGTACACGCGCAGCCCGTACGGATCCTGGATGCGTGCGGGGCCGTGATCCGGCCGTCCGTCGCCGAACAGCGAGCGCAGTCGGGTCGCGACGTTCTCCACCTGCGGTGCGGCCGCGGCCCGCGCCGCCACCGGTGAGAAGGCCGACGGATTCCCGTCGAGGGCAAGGAAACTGAGCATGTAGATGACGCTCGAGGCGTGTTCGAGCCGGGTCAGTTCGTCGGCAGCGAGACAGCTGCGGCCGACCGTAAGCGCGCTACTGCTCATGAACGGCAGCGCACTGTCGGCGCCCCACCGCGGCATGGGTGTCAACTCGGCCGTCGCGGGCCTCTCACCGATCAACGTCAGTGCCGTCCCTGCGAGCGCCGCCAGGTCGCCGGTGCCGATGGACGCGTACTGGAGGAGTTCTGGGAGCGCGTTCTGGTTGAGCATTCGGACGAGCCCGTCCAGGATCGCTGGATCGAGTCCCGCGCCGGGAACGCAGAGTTGCATCAAGCGCGCCGCGAGCATCGACCGGACCGTTCTCTGCTCCAGTGGGTCGCCTGCATCGACCGCGTGGCTGCGCAGAAGTCGCATCCCGTACTCGGGGTCGTCGTCGGCAATGGCCGTGAGGCGGTTCGCGCCGACACCGGTGGTACGCCCGTAGGTGGGGAATCGCGTGCTCAGGTCGGCGGCCTGGTCGTGAACGCGGGCGATGGTCGCAGCGACC
>JAOPVF010000271.1 GCA_025963195.1 Mycobacterium sp.
GGAGTCCAGGACGACGGGCTGACCACGCGGTCGTAGAGCGCCTCGGCATGGTGATCGGCCAGGCCCGACTCGCGAAGCACGTGCAGGTAGGCCTCGCGGTGCAGGTGCGGGGCCAGGTCGCGGTTGACCCATGCCTGGTAGGTCTGCTCGTCCATCTCGACGGACCGACCGGTCGGCGCGGTCAGCCTGCGCATCAGCTCGGCCTTGACGTGAGCGTCGACGGCGCGGTCGTCGACCTGCATTCCGGCGAACCAGCTGTCGGACTCCTCCAGCCGGAACAGCGTCCCCGAGTAGTCGAACAGGACCGCGCGCAACGTCGTCATCTAGTCTTCTCCCTGGCTTGGGTGGCCTTGTCCAACAACACATCACGTTCGCGGCCGTTGCCGGTCAGTTCCGCAGCGGCGCCGAATTCGGCTGCTGCCTCGGCTCGTCGGCCGAGTCGCACCAGCAGTTCGCCACGCACGCTGGGCAGCAGATGCGTGCCGTCCAATCCGGTGATCCCGTCGACGATGGCGAGGGCGTCTGCTGGACTCGAGTCCATCGCGACCGCGACGGCCCGGTTGAGTTCGATCACCGGGGACGGTGAGATCTTGAGCAACCCGTCGTAGAGCGCGACGATGCGCTTCCAATCGGTATCGGCAGCGGTCGGCGACACGGCGTGACATTCGGCCAGCGCCGCCTGCAGCCCGTAGGGTCCCCATCCGATCCCGTTGCGCTGTAACGTCTCCGCGGCGCGTTCGAGGGCGGCGACGCCACGCCGGATCTGGGCGCGATCCCACTTCGTCCGGTCCTGATCCTCGAGCAGTATCGGCTGCCCGTCGGCGTCGGTGCGCGCCGCGAAGCGCGACGACTGGAACTCCATCAGCGCGACCAGCCCATGCACCTCGGCCTGGTCGGGGATCAGCGCGGCGAGGACACGGCCCAGACGCAATGCCTCCGTGCACAATTCGGTGCGAATCCAGCGTTGCCCGAATGACGCCGAATAGCCCTCGTTGTAGATCAGGTAGATCACGTTGAGTACTGCCGACAGCCGTTGCGGGTACTCGGCCGGGTCGGGCACCTCGAAGGGCACGCCTGCGTCGCCGAGCGTCTTCTTGGCCCGTACGATGCGCTGGGCGATCGTCGCCTTGGGGACGAGGAACGTCCGCGCGATCTCCTCTGTGGTCAATCCGCCGACCACGCGCAGCGTGAGGGCGATCTGGTTCTCGCGGGTCAGTACGGGATGCGTCGAGATGAAGATCAGCCGCAGGACGTCGTCGTCGATGCTGTCGGGCTCCCACGAGTCATCGACGTGGGTCTCCAGTTCGTGGGCCAGCGTCGTGTACTTGGCGTCGAGGCGGTCTTGGCGGCGCCAGTGGTCGATCGCCTTGCGCTTGGCGACGGTGGTCAGCCACGCGCCGGCATTGCGCGGCACGCCCGTGTTCGGCCACTGCTCAAGCGCGTCGACGAGCGCGTCGGCAGACAGGTCTTCCGCCAGCCCGATGTCACCGGTGGCGCGGGTCAGCGTCGCGACGATCTTCGCGGCCTCCATCCGCCAGACCGCGTCAACGGTTTGACGCAGATCGGCGGAGCTCACCAGACCACCGTAGTAAGTGCCCGCCCGCGTCGAGATAGCGAGTGGCGGCGGCCGCCACTCGCTCCGCGCCGTGAGCGCTACGTCAACGCAGGCGAACCAAGGTCCTAACCAACGCTGCGGCCCGCCCCCGCCCAGAACTGCGCGCGGACGGCCTTCTTGTCCGGCTTGCCAAGCGCGGTCACCGGCACCGAGTCGACGACGATCACCTGCTTGGGTGACTGCACCGAGCCCTTGCGGTCCTTGACGGCGGACTGGATCTCGGCGGTCATCGTGGCGACGGACGCCTCGTCGGCCGGGGCGTCGGGCCGCAGCACCACCACGGCCGTCACCGCCTCGCCCCACTTCTCGTCCGGCGTACCGATCACGCACACCTGCGCAATCGAAGGATGTTCTGCCACCACGTCTTCCACCTCACGGGGGAACACGTTGAACCCGCCGGTGACTATCATGTCCTTGGTCCGGTCGACGATGTACCAGAAACCGTCCTCGTCCTCGCGGGCCAGGTCGCCGGTGTGCATCCAGCCGTCGCGGAAGGTCTCCGCGGTCGCTTCCGGCAGCTTCCAATAGCCACCGCACAGCAGGGGACCGGACACGCAGATCTCGCCGACCTCGCCCTGCGCGACGGGGTTGCCGTCCTCGCCGAGCAGGGCAGTGCGCGCGAATAGCGTGGGCCGTCCGCACGAGGTCAGCCGCTTCTCGTCGTGGTCGCCCTTGGCCAGATACGTGATCACCATCGGTGCTTCGGACTGCCCGTAGTACTGCGCGAAGATCGGGCCGAATCGCTTGATCGCCTCCTTCAGGCGCACCGGGTTCATGGCCGAGGCGCCGTAGTAGACGGTCTCCAGCGACGACAGGTCGCGGGTGTGCGAATCGGGATGATCCATCAACGCGTAGATCATCGACGGCACCAACATGGTCGACGAGATCTTCTGCTCCTCGATCACCCGCAGCACTTCGGCGGGATCGAACTTCGTCAGCACGATCAATTCGCCGCCCTTCACGATGACCGGGGTGAAGAACGCTGCGCCCGCATGCGATAGCGGCGTGCACATCAGGAACCGCGGATTCTCCGGCCACTCCCACTCGGCGAGCTGAACGGTCGTCATGGTGGTGATCGACTGCGTCGTGCCCATGACACCCTTGGGCCTGCCGGTGGTGCCGCCGGTGTAGGTCATGCCGCCGATGTGATCTGGCGGAAGATCCGCGGCCACCAGCGGCTTGGGCTCGTACTTCGCGGCCTCGGCGGTGAGGTCGACGGCCGGGTGCCCGGCCAATGCCTCGGGCACGGGGCCGATGGTCAGGATCTGCTTGAGCGACGGCACCTTCTCGAGCAGGCCCAAGGCCCGCTCGACGAACATCGGATTCGGATCGATGATCAATGACGTCACCTCGGCATCGGACAACACGAAGGCGTGATCGTCGAGCGAGCCGAGAGGGTGTAGTGCCGTTCGACGGTAGCCCTGCGTCTGCCCGGCACCGATGATCATCAGGACCTCGGGTCGGTTCAGCGACAGCAGGCCCGAAATGCTCCCCGTGCCCGCGCCGAGTGCCTCGAACGCCTGAATGTATTGGCTGATGCGTTCTGCCAGCTGCCCGCCGGTCAGTGTGGTGTCACCGAGGAACAGCACCGGCTTGTCCTTGTGGCGCTTCAGAGCGCCCACCGTGATGTGCCCGGAGTGGATCGGATGGCGCAGCAGGTCCTCCGATGAGCGCTCGCGCGAAGAGGCAACGACTTGGGTCATAGGGACAGACTAGAACGTGTTACAGAAACGATCATCGGTACCGGGCCAATCGTGTGCTCGGTGGGCGTCGCGCCGGCACTACTTCCAGACGCCGTCCTTCTTCCACTGGAGTTCCTTCTGGACCCACTCGTTGTCCTGGTCGAACTCCTCGGTCTCGGACACCCGTCGAACCTCGAGCCTGGCGCCGGTGCCAAGCGGGCACTTGAGCGCCCACTGCTTGGCCTCGTCGGCCGACGACACGTCGAGGATCCAGAAGCCGTTGAACAGCTCCTTGGCCTCGGTGTAGGGACCGTCGGTGACCACGGGCGGTTCGGAGTCGAAGTTGATCGCGAAGCCCTCCTCGGGTCCGGCGAGGCCTTCGCCGGCCAGCAGCACGCCGGCCTTGATCAGCTCCTCGTTGTAGCGTCCCATCGCCTCGATGATCTGGTCGAAGTCGATGTCCTGCTCCGCCATCGCCACTTCGGCCGCCGGGGTGGACCGCAGGATCAGCATGTAACGCGCCATTTCTCTGTCTCCTCGTTGTTGTGGGCGGGGCCCGTCCATTCTCGTTCACGTGCCCCTCGTACTAGACGTCGATCGGCGACCCCCTGAAATCGACACGCGCCGCAAAGATTTTCTGAAGAATCCTCTCCGTGACTCTCGATGGATGCGTCAATGCCTGCTGAGCTGGTCTTTTTCGGGACGGTGCTGACCGTGGACGAGGCGCGTCCCACGGCTGAAGCGCTGGCGGTGGCCGACGGGAAGATCGTTGCCGTCGGGAGTCGGGCCGACGTCGACGTGTGGGTCGGGCCCGATACCGAGATCGTCGAACTCGGCGACGGCTGCGTCATGCCGGGGTTGGTCGAGGCGCATGGCCATCCGTTGATGGAGGCCGTCGTGCTGTCCGACCGGATGGTCGACATCCGCCCGGTCACCATCCGCGACCCGGACGCCGTCGTGGCCGCGATCCGCGCCGAGGTCGCCAAGCGGGGCGCCGACGGTGCCTACCTCAACGGCTGGGACCCGCTGCTGCAAGTGGGCCTCCCCGTGCCGACGCTGGCCTGGCTGAACGGACTCGCCCCCGACACCCCGCTGGTGATCGCGCACAACTCCGGCCACAAGGTGTTCTTCAATTCCGCGGCGGCCGCACGTAGCGGGGTGACCCGCGAAACCCCCGACCCCAAGGGCGCCAAGTTCGGGCACGACACCGACGGCGAGCTCGACGGCACGGGGGAGGAAACCGGCGCGGTGTTCGCCCTGTTGGGGGGTGCCATCACCCCAACCGACTATCCCGCGATGCTGCACGCCGAACTCGCCAGGCTCAACCGTGCCGGGCTCACTACGTGTTCGGAGATGGCGTTCGACCCGCTCTTCCGTCCGATGGTCGAGCAGATGCGGGACGGCCTGACGGTGCGGCTGCGGGCCTACGAGATCTCCAACACCCAGCTGGCCACCGACATGGCCCCGGTCAACGGCGACGACGTGTTCCGTCAGGTCGGCATCAAGATCTGGGTCGACGGTTCACCGTGGATCGGCAACATCGACTTGTCCTTCCCGTATCTCGACACGGACGCGACCCGGACGATCGGCGTGACGCCCGGCTCTTGCGGTCACGCCAACTACACACCCGAGCAGCTCACCGAGATCGTGCACGCCTACTTCCCGAAGGGCTGGCCGATGTCGTGCCACGTGATGGGCGACGCGGGCATCGACACGATCCTCGACATCTACGAAGAGGCCCTGCGAAAGTGGCCCCGAGACGATCACCGGCTGCGGCTCGAGCACGTCGGCGCGATCCGCGACGAGCAGCTGCAACGCGCTCACGACATGGGCGTGACGTGCAGCCTGTTCGTCGACCAGATTCACTACTGGGGCGACATCATCGTCGACGGCTTGTTCGGTCCCGAGCACGGAACCCGTTGGATGCCATGCGGATCTGCGGTCAAGACGGGCATGCGGATCTCGCTGCACAACGACCCGCCGGTGACGCCGGAGGAGCCGCTGCGCAACATCAGCGTCGCGGTCACGCGCACCGCACCGAGCGGCCGGGTGATGGGGCCGGAGGAACGGCTGACGGTCGACCAAGCCATCCGCGCCCAGACCATCGACGCGGCATGGCAGTTGTTCTCCGACGACGTGATCGGCTCGCTCGAGGTCGGCAAGTACGCCGACCTGGTGGTGCTGGCGGCCGATCCACGGGCGGTGCCGCCAGAGGACATCGCCGACCTGGAGATTCGCGCAACGTACCTGGCAGGCAAGCAGGTCTACGCAGTGTGACGCGACGGCAATCGGGGCGCGTGGCCACCATGACGGCACTACCACCATCTCGCCCGATTCCGTCTGACCACCGACGTCGTGATGGCTACGCTCGACACATGTCAAAGCTGGCCGATCCCCGATTCCTCGACGAACGCGCCGCGCACTGGGCCGACGTCAACCCCGACGGCGAGGCGTTCACCTATTTCGACCGCACCTGGACGTGGTCGGAGTGGAACGACCGCGTGCGGCGGCTGGCCGGCGCGCTGAAGCAGCGCGGCATCGGACGCGGCGACGTCGTGGCGTTCCTCGACAAGAACCACCCGGCGTGCGTGGAGATGACGCTGGCTGCTGCGTCGCTCGGCGCGGCCACCGCGATCATCAACTTCCGGCTGGCCGCCGACGAACTCGACTACGTTCTGAACGACTCGGGTGCAAGGTTCCTGATCGTCGGCGCCGAGCTCAAACCAGGGGTGGACAAGATCCGCGACGAGCTCACCAGCGTCGAAGAGGTCGTCACCGTGACGCCGGACGGAGCGGATGGCGACGAGTACGAGGCGATGCTGGCCGAGGCCACGCCAACGGGCCGCGCCGCCGACGTCGAACCCGATGACGTCTGCATCGTCATGTACTCGTCGGGCACCACCGGCCGTCCCAAGGGCGTGGCGCTGACGCAGGCCGGCCTCATCGCCCACACCCTCAACGCGCACGAGGGCTTCGAATTCGACGAGGGCGACAAGAACATGGTGTCGATGCCGCTGTTCCACGTCGGCGGCTCGTCGTACGTTCAGTTCGTCATCCACGACGGGTTCCCGCGCATCATGACGCGCGACGTCGATGGCATGGCCCTGGCAGGCGCAATCCTGAAGGGCGCCAACCGAACCTTCCTGGTGCCCGCCGTGTTGGCCAAGGTGCTGGAGTCCGGCGACGACGCGGTCAAGCTGTTCGGATCGCTCAAGACGTACGCGTACGGTGCGTCGCCCATGCCGCTGCCGTTGTTGCGCGCGGCCCTCAAGGCATGGCCGAACACCGACTTCATCCAAGCCTACGGGCTGACCGAGTTGTGCGGAGTCATCAGCCATTTGCTTCCGGACGCGCACCGCGATCCCGGCAAGGAGGAGCGACTGTCGAGTGCGGGCACGCTGGTGCCCAACGCCGAGGTGCGCGTGGTGGACCCCGACACCTTGGAGGACGTACCGGAGGGCGAGCAGGGCGAGTTGTGGTTCCGCTCAGCGCAATTGATGAAGGGCTACCACAACAAGCCGGACGCCACGGCCGAGGCGATCACCGAGGATGGCTGGTTCCGCAGCGGCGACATCGGCCGCGTCGATGATGGTGGTTACATCTTCGTCGAGGACCGGCTCAAGGACATGATCATCACCGGCGGCGAGAACGTGTACTCGATCGAGGTGGAGCGGGTATTGGCCGAACATCCCGCCATCGCCGAGGTCGCCGTCATCGGCGTGCCCGACGAGAAGTGGGGCGAAGCAGTGAAAGCCGTTGTGGCGCTTGAAGGCGAGGCCACCGAGGCGGAGATCATCGCGTTCGCTCGTGAGCAGCTCGCCGCCTACAAGTGCCCCAAGACCGTCGACGTCATGGATGCGTTGCCGCGCAACCCGACCGGCAAGATCCTGAAGAAGGATCTCCGCAAACCGCACTGGGAGGGCAGCGGCCGCTCGGTCTAGGCCCGAATGACGCCATCACTGGACGACCTGCTCGAGCGACTGCACGTCGTCGCGCTGCCGATGCGAGTTCGGTTCCGCGGCATCGATGTTCGCGAGGTCGCGCTGATCGAAGGCCCCGTCGGGTGGGGCGAGTTCGGCGCCTTCCTCGAGTACGGGCCCGCGGAGGCCGTGCACTGGCTGGCGTCCGCCGTCGAGGCGGCATACACCGAGCCTCCGAAGCCGCTGCGGATGCGCATCCCGATCAATGCCACGGTGCCCGCGGTGGATGCGGCCCGGGTGCCCGACGTGCTCGCCCGGTTCCCCGGCGCACGGACTGCCAAGGTGAAGGTGGCCGAGCCGGGCCAGACGTTGGCCGACGACGTCGCGCGGGTCAACGCCGTGCGAGCGCTGGTGCCGACGGTCCGAGTCGACGCCAACGGCGGCTGGACGGTGCGGCAAGCGGTGGCGGCCGCACGGGCACTGACCGCTGACGGACCGCTTGAGTACCTGGAGCAGCCCTGTGCGACGGTGCCCGAGCTGGCCGAAGTGCGGCGCCTGGTCCCCGTGCCGGTGGCCGCCGACGAGAGCATCCGCAAGGCCGACGACCCGCTGCTGGTGGTGCGCGCGAAGGCCGCCGACATCGCCGTGGTCAAGGTCGCCCCGCTGGGCGGTGTCGCGCGTCTTCTGGACATCGCAGGCCAGATCGACGTGCCGGTCGTGGTGTCCAGCGCCTTGGACTCGGCGGTCGGCATGTCGCGTGGGCTGCTGGCCGCCGCGTGCTTGCCCGACCTGCGGCACGCCTGCGGGTTGGGCACCGGCGGGCTGTTCGTCGAGGACGTGACCGACGCGTCGCCGCCCGTCGA
>JAOPVF010000305.1 GCA_025963195.1 Mycobacterium sp.
GTATCCACCGACGCGAGCGGCAATCTGGCCGTGCTCCGCACCCCGCCCGGCGCCGCGCACTACCTCGCCAGCGCGATCGACCGCGCCTCCCTGCCCTACGTGGTGGGAACCATCGCAGGCGACGACACCATCCTGGTGGTGGCCCGCGAACCCATGACGGGCGCCGAACTGGCCGCAAGGCTTGAGAACAAGGGAGATTGATTCATGTCCGAACGCGTCATCTTGGCGTATTCCGGCGGTCTGGACACCTCGGTCGCGATCAGCTGGATCGGCAAGGAGACCGGTCGCGAGGTGGTGGCCGTGGCCATCGACCTCGGGCAGGGCGGTGAAGACATGGAGGTGGTCCGGCAGCGTGCGCTGGATTGCGGCGCGGTCGAGGCCGTGGTGGTCGACGCCCGCGACGAGTTCGCCGAGGGTTACTGCCTGCCGACCATCAAGTCGAACGCGCTCTACATGGACCGCTACCCGCTGGTGTCGGCGATCAGCAGGCCGCTGATCGTCAAGCACCTCGTGAAGGCGGCACGCGAGCACGGCGGTGGCACGGTGGCCCACGGTTGCACGGGCAAGGGCAACGACCAGGTCCGCTTCGAGGTGGGGTTCGCCTCGCTGGCACCAGACCTCGACGTGCTCGCGCCCGTGCGCGACTACGCCTGGACCCGGGAGAAGGCCATCGCATTTGCCGAGGAGAATGCCATCCCGATCAACGTGACGAAGCGGTCGCCGTTCTCGATCGACCAGAACGTGTGGGGTCGAGCGGTGGAAACCGGCTTCCTCGAACACCTTTGGAATGCGCCCACCAAGGACGTCTACGACTACACCGAGGACCCCACGGTCAACTGGAGCTCACCCGACGAGGTCATCATCGGCTTCGAGAAGGGCGTGCCCGTCTCGATCGACGGCAGACCCGTCACGGTGCTCGAGGCGATCGTCGAACTGAACCGGCGTGCGGGCGCGCAAGGGGTCGGAAGGCTCGACGTAGTCGAGGATCGGCTGGTCGGCATCAAGAGCCGCGAGATCTACGAGGCGCCGGGCGCCATGGCGCTGATCACCGCGCACACCGAGCTCGAGCACGTGACGCTGGAGCGCGAGCTGGCCCGGTTCAAGCGGACCACCGACCAGAAGTGGGGCGAGTTGGTCTATGACGGGCTCTGGTACTCGCCGCTCAAGCGCGCGCTGGAATCCTTCGTCGACAACACGCAGGAGCACGTCACAGGAGAGATCAGGTTGGTGTTGCACGGCGGCCACATCGCGGTCAATGGACGCCGGAGCGCGGAATCTTTGTATGACTTCAACCTGGCTACCTACGACGAGGGCGACACCTACGATCAGTCCAGCGCGAAGGGCTTCGTGCACATCCACGGGCTGTCCAGCAAGATCGCCGCGAAGCGGGACCTGGCCGACACGTGAGCACCAACGAGGGATCGCTCTGGGGTGGGCGGTTCGCCACCGGCCCCTCGGAAGCGCTTGCCGCGCTGAGCAAGTCCACCCACTTCGACTGGGTGCTTGCGCCCTACGACGTGAGAGCGTCGAAGGCCCACGTGCGGGTGTTGTTCGGCGCGGGTCTGCTGACCGAGGAGCAGCGCGACGGGTTGCTGGCCGGCCTCGACAGCCTCGGGGAGGACGTCGCCGACGGTAGCTTCGGTCCGCTGCCGTCCGACGAGGACGTGCACGGCGCATTGGAGCGCGGGCTGATCGACCGGGTCGGCGACGATCTCGGCGGCAGGCTGCGGGCCGGTCGGTCACGCAATGACCAGGTGGCCACGCTCTTCCGGATGTGGTTGCGCGACGCCATGCGGACCGTCGGCAACGGCGTGCTCGACGTGGTCGCATCGCTGGCCGTGCAGGCCGCGTCGCATCCCACGGCGATCATGCCTGGCAAGACCCATCTGCAGTCGGCGCAGCCGGTCCTGCTTGCCCATCACCTGCTCGCCCACGCCCACCCGCTGCTGCGCGACGTGTCGCGGATCGTCGACTTCGACGCGCGAACTGCAGTGTCGCCGTATGGTTCCGGCGCGCTGGCGGGTTCGTCGCTCGGGCTGGACCCCGACGCGATCGCCGAGGAGCTCGGCTTCACCGCCGCTGCCGACAACTCCATCGACGCCACCGCCTCTCGCGACTTCGCCGCCGAGGGTGCGTTCGTGCTGGCGATGATCGCCGTCGACCTGTCGCGGCTCGCCGAGGACGTCATCCTCTGGAGCACCACGGAATTTGGCTACGTAACGCTGCACGACTCCTGGTCCACCGGCAGCTCGATCATGCCGCAGAAGAAGAACCCCGACATCGCCGAGCTCGCGCGCGGCAAGTCCGGTCGGCTGATCGGCAATCTCACCGGATTGCTTGCCACGCTCAAGGCGCAGCCGCTGGCGTACAACCGGGATCTGCAGGAGGACAAGGAGCCGGTGTTCGACTCAGTCGGCCAGCTGAACCTGTTGCTGCCCGCGATGGCCGGCTTGGTCGCCACGCTGCGCTTCGACACCGACCGGATGGCCGAGCTCGCCCCGCTGGGCTACACGCTGGCCACCGACGTCGCCGAATGGCTGGTGCGCCAAGGTGTTCCGTTCCGCGTCGCCCACGAGGCGGCGGGCGCCGCCGTCAAGGCAGCGGAGGCCAGGGGAGTGGGCCTCGAGGAGCTGGCCGACGACGAGCTGGCAGGCATCCACCCTGGTCTCACCGCGGAGGTCCGCGACGTGTTGACCATTGCGGGATCGGTGAATTCGCGCGACGCCCGCGGCGGCACGTCACCAATCCAGGTGGCCAAGCAGCTCGGCGTCGTCCGCGACACCGCGGACCGGCTCCGGATCGCCTTGCGGCCCTAGTCCTCCGCCAACGCCAGCCACTCCTCCTCGAGTGATTCCTTGCGGGCCAGCAGGTCGGTCAGCTCGGCGTTCAACTCGGTCGCCCGCTTGTGATCGGCGGCCGCCTCGGCCATGGCATGGTGCACGGCCGCGATCCGCTGGTCGAGCTTGCCGAGCTGACTCTCTATGCGGGCCAACTCCTTTCCCGCACGGCGCTCACGTGCCGAGGCGGTTTCGGAACGCGCGACGGTGCGGGACGCCGACGTCGATTCGGCGGCGACGCGCTGGGCAAGGTACTGCTCGATGCCGCCGGGCAGCATCTCGCAGCGGCCCCCGCCCGGCAGGGCATAGGTGACGTCGGCGACCCGCTCCAAGAAGTAGCGGTCGTGCGTCACCAGGATCAGCGTGCCCGGCCACCCGTCCAGGTAGTCCTCGAGCACGTTGAGCGTGTCGATGTCCAGGTCGTTGGTCGGCTCGTCGAGCAGCAGCACGTTCGGTTCGTCGAGCAGCAGGCGCAGAAACTGAAACCTCCGTCGCTCGCCGCCGGACAGGTCGCCGACGCGGGTGGTCAGCTTGTCGCCGGTGAACCCGAAGTCCTCGAGCAAGGTGGCCGTGCTGACCTCCCGGCCACCGGCCAATTCGGTGATCCGCTTGGCGCTTTCGACCGCATCGAGCACACGCGCATTGCCGTCCAACTCCACCAGCGCCTGGCTGAGATAACCGATCCGGAGTGTCTTGCCGCGTTTGATGGTCCCGGAAGTCGGGGCGAGCTCGCCGGTCAGCAGCTTCAGCACGGACGTCTTGCCGGTTCCGTTGACGCCGACCAGCCCGATGCGCACGCCCGGCCCGATGGACCAGTCCAGCTTGTCCAGGATCGTCCTATCGCCCAGTTCGAGGCTCACGCGATGCAGGTCGAAGACGTCCTTGCCGAGCCGCGCCGTCGCAAACCGTTGCAGCGCAAGCGAATCCCGCGGTTCCGGTTCGTTGGCGATCAGGTCGTTGGCTGCCTGGATGCGGAACTTCGGCTTCGAGGTACGCGCCGGTGGGCCGCGTCGCAGCCACGCGAGTTCCTTGCGCATCAGGTTGCGTCGGCGGGCCTCGGTGCCTGCCGCCTGCCGCGTGCGTTCGGCGCGGGCCAGCACGTAGGCCGCGTACCCGCCCTCGTAGGCGTCGACCTCGCCGTCGTGCACCTCCCACATGCGCGTGCACACGGCGTCCAGGAACCATCGGTCGTGGCTGACCACCACCAGTGCCTTCGACCGCAGCTGCGACAGGGGTCCGGCCAGCCACCCGATGACCTCGACGTCGAGGTGGTTGGTCGGTTCGTCCAGCACCAGGACGTCGTGGCCGGCCAGCAGCACCGCGGCCAACGCCACCCGGCGCCGTTCACCGCCGCTGAGGTCGGCGACCTGGCTGTCCAGGCCAACCTCGGTGAGCAGGTGCTCGACCACCGACCGGGTGTCTGGTTCCGCCGCCCAGATGTGGTCGGGACGGCCCTCGACGATCACGTCCCTGACCGTGGCGTCGGCGGCGAAGTCGTCGGCCTGGTGCAGGTAGCCGACCGACAGGCCGGAGGTGTGGGTGACCCGGCCCGTGTCGGGCGGTCGGGTCCCGGTCAGCACCTGCAGCAGCGTCGTCTTTCCGTCGCCGTTGCGGCCGACGACGCCGATCGCGTCGCCTTCGTCGACGCCGAGGCTGACGCCGTTGAGCAGGGTTCGGGTGCCGTAGCCGACGCTCGCGCGTTCGACGTTGATCAGGTTGGCCATCAGCCGCAAATCATAGGGCCGCCGGTGGAGACGACGGTCGGTGCGATCCCAGCGGGACGTCAGGGTTGCTGTGAAAGGATGACGGCTGACCGGGGGATTCGGGACGCAAAGGGGAGCCAGTGGACCTGTCGGCGATCACCAGGCCGGTCGGGCGTTTGGTTGCAACCGCTCAGAACGGCCTGGAAGTACTCCGCTACGGCGGACTGGAGACCGGCGCGGTGCCGTCCCCGTTCCAGATCGTCGAGGCCGTGCCGATGTACCGGCTGCGTCGGTACTTCCCGCCGGACACCAGGCCAGGTGCCCCACCCCCGGGTCCGCCCGTGCTGATGGTGCACCCGATGATGATGTCGGCCGACATGTGGGACGTCACCCGCGACGACGGCGCCGTCGGGATCCTGCACGCGGCGGGGATCGATCCGTGGGTCATCGACTTCGGCTCGCCCGACCAGGTCGAGGGCGGCATGCAGCGCAACCTCGCCGATCACGTCGTCGCGCTGAGCGAGGCGATCGACACCGTCAAGACGGTCACCGATCGCGACGTACACCTCGCCGGTTATTCGCAGGGCGGCATGTTTGCCTACCAGACCGCGGCGTACCGGCATTCGAAGGATCTGGCGAGCATCGTCGCCTTCGGCTCCCCGGTGGACACCCTTGCGGGTCTCCCGATGAACCTGCCCGCCGGTTTCAGCTCCGCGGCCGCCGACTTCATGGCCGATCACGTGTTCAGCCGCATCGACGTCCCGAGCTGGCTGGCCCGCACCGGGTTCCAGATGCTCGACCCGATCAAGACTGCACAGTCCCGCCTGGACTTCCTGCGTCAGTTGCACGACCGCGAGGCGTTGCTGCCACGGGAGCAGCAGCGGCGGTTCCTCGCGTCGGAGGGCTGGATCGCCTGGTCGGGACCGGCGATCGCCGAACTGCTCAAGCAGTTCATCGCCCACAACCGGATGATGTCCGGCGGTTTCAGCATTCGGGGCGACCTGGTCACGCTCAGCGACATCGACTGCCCCGTGCTGGCCGTGGTCGGAGAGGTCGACGACATCGGGCAGCCGGCGTCGGTACGCGGCATCAAGCGCGCCGCACCGCAGGCCGAGGTCTACGAATACCTCATCCGGGCTGGACACTTCGGCCTGGTGGTGGGCTCGAGAGCGGCCAACGAGACGTGGCCGACCGTCGCCGGTTGGGTGAAGTGGCTGTCCGGCGACGGCGAGATGCCCGAGCACGTGGTGCCGATGGCGCTACAGCCCGCCGAGCACAACGAAAGCGGCGTACCGCTCACGTCGCGGGTGGCCCACGGTGCCGCGGCCGCGACGGAGATGACGTTCAGCCTGGCCCGCGCTGCGGCCGACGCGTTGGTGGCCGCCAACAAGTCGGCCCGCGCGCTGGTGGTCGAAACCGCACGCACTCTGCCCAGGTTGGCGCGGCTCGGCCAGATCAACGATCACACCCGCATCTCGCTCGGCCGCATCCTCTCCGAGCAGGCACAGGGGGCGCCAAACGGCGAATTCCTGCTGTTCGACGGCCGGGTGCACACCTATGAGGCCGTGGACCGCCGCATCAACAACGTGGTCCGTGGCCTGATCGGGGTCGGCGTGCGCCAAGGCGCCCACGTCGGCGTCCTGATGGAAACCCGGCCGAGCGCCCTGGTCGCCATCGCCGCGCTCTCGCGTCTCGGCGCGGTCGCCGTGCTCATGCCGCCCGACGGAGACCTGGCCGAGGCCGCCCGCATCGGTGCGGTATCCGACGTCATCGCCGATCCAGGCAATCTCGAGGCGGCCCGTCGACTGCCGCTGCGGGTGCTGGTGCTCGGCGGCGGTGAGACGCGCGAACTGAACCTGCCCGAGGACGCCGACGTCACCGACATGGAGCAGATCGACCCCGACGTGGTCGAGCTGCCTGGCTGGTACCGGCCCAATCCCGGATACGCCAAGGATCTGGCGTACGTCGCCTTCGCCACCGTCAACGGCGAGCTCGTCGCCCGTCAGATCACCAACTTCCGGTGGGCGCTGTCTGCGTTCGGCACGGCGTCGGCGGCCAACCTCGGCCGCAGCGACACCGTGTACTGCCTCACCCCGCTGCATCACCAGTCCGGCCTGCTGGTCAGCCTGGGCGGCGCCGTGGTCGGCGGCACTCGCATCGCGCTGTCGCGAGGCCTGCGCCCCGAGCGATTCGTCCACGAGTTGCGCCAATACGGCGTCACCGTCGTGTCCTACACGTGGGCGATGCTGCGTGAGGTGTTGGGGGAGTTCCAGCGCGATCCGTCCTTTGGTCCCAACGGCAACCACCCGGTCCGGTTGTTCATCGGTTCGGGCATGCCGACCGGGCTGTGGAAGCGCGTCGAGGAGGAGTTCGCGCCCGCGCACATCGTCGAGTTCTTCGCCACCACCGACGGACAGGCCGTGTTGGCCAACGTCTCAGGAGCCAAGGTCGGCAGCGAGGGACGCCCACTGCCCGGTGGCGGGCACGTCGAACTCGCCGCCTACGACGTCGACGACGACTTGATCCTCGAGGACGACCGCGGATTCGTGCGGCTGGCGCAGGCAGGCGAGGTCGGCGTGCTGCTGGCCCACCCGCGCGGCCCGATCGATCCCACCGCGTCGGTCAAGCGGGGCGTGTTCGCCCCCGCGGACACCTGGGTGTCGACGGAGTACCTGTTCCGCAAGGACGACGACGGCGACTACTGGCTCGTCGACAACCGCGGGTCGGTCATCCGCACCGCCCGCGGACCCGTGTTCGCCGCCGCGGTCAACGACGCCGCGGGACGCGTCGGTGCCGTTGATCTGTCGGTCACCTACGGCGTCGAGGTCGACGGATCGCTGTTCGCGGTCACCGCGCTGATGCTCGCCCCCGGCGGCAGCGTGCCGACGGCCGACCTGAACGAGGCGCTGGCCGGGCTCGCGGTCGGTGCCGCGCCGGACTTCGTGCACGTGGTGCCCGAGATGAAGCTCAGCGCGTCGTACCGTCCGCTGCTCGGTCTGCTCGAGGCCGGGGGAATCCCGAGGCCGTCGCGCTACGCCTGGTACCTCGACGAGGACACGGACAGCTACAAACGGCTCACCGCCGCGGTGCGGGTCGAGTTGCTCGGTGGGGCCAGTGATGACTGAGGCCGCGCCGTCGTCGCGGCACGCTGTTAGGCTCCCGCTGGTGGCAGATCGCCGCCCTGGGTCGGGCCAGCTCCGCATGGAGGATCGATGACATCGCATACCAGCAGGTACACGGGCTGGCGGCGCGCATTCACCGGAGCGGTGGCCAGTGGTGCACTGGCCGCGGGCCTGATGGCCGGACTGGGTTCCGGCACCG
>JAOPVF010000310.1 GCA_025963195.1 Mycobacterium sp.
GCCGCTCGCTCGGGCGAGCAGGTCGTGTTCAGCGCGAGCGGCCGCACCATCACGTTTGCGGGCTTCCTCAAGGCCTACGTCGAGAGCCTCGACGAGCAGGCCGGCGGGGAGGCCGACGACGCCGAGAGCCGGCTGCCGAACCTGACGCAGGGGCAGCGCGTCGACGCCGCCGATCTGACCGCCGACGGGCACACCACCAGTCCGCCAGCGCGCTACACCGAGGCGTCGCTGATCAAGGCGCTCGAGGAGCTCGGCATCGGGCGGCCGTCGACGTACTCGTCGATCATCAAGACCATCCAGGACCGCGGCTACGTGCACAAGAAGGGCAGCGCGCTGGTTCCGTCGTGGGTCGCGTTCGCGGTCACGGGTCTGCTGGAGCAGCACTTCGGCCGGTTGGTCGACTACGACTTCACCGCAGCCATGGAGGACGAGCTCGACGAGATCGCCTCCGGCAACGAGCAAAGGACGAACTGGCTCAACAACTTCTACTTCGGTGGCGAGCACGGCGTCGACGGCTCCATCGCCCGCTCCGGCGGTCTGAAGAAACTGGTCGGCGGCAACCTCGAAGGCATCGACGCGCGAGAAGTCAACTCCATCAAGCTGTTCGACGACGACCAGGGGCGTGCGATCAACGTCCGCGTCGGCCGCAACGGCCCGTACCTGGAGAGGATGATCGCGGGCGACGACGGCGAACCGACGCCGCAGCGCGCCAACCTCAAGGACGACCTGACGCCCGACGAGCTCACCATCGAGCTCGCCGAGAAACTGTTCGCCACACCGCAGGAAGGGCGTTCGCTGGGCATCGACCCCGTGAGCGGGCACGAGATCCTCGCCAAGGACGGCCGGTACGGGCCGTACGTGACCGAGGTGCTCCCCGAGCCGCCTGAGGATCCCGACGCTGGCGTGGGCGCCAAGAAGGGCAAGAAGCCGACCGGTCCCAAGCCGCGTACCGGATCGCTGCTGCGATCCATGGACTTGGAGACAGTCACGCTCGAGGACGCGCTGAAGCTGCTGTCGCTGCCGCGCCTGGTCGGCGTCGACCCGGCCAACAACGAGGAGATCACCGCGCAGAACGGTCGTTACGGCCCATATCTCAAGCGCGGCACCGATTCTCGCTCGTTGGCCAACGAGGATCAGATGTTCACCGTCACCCTCGATGAGGCGTTGAAGATCTATGCCGAGCCGAAGCGGCGCGGCGGGCAGGGTGCGGCCACGCCGCCGCTGCGCGAGCTCGGCACCGATCCGGTGTCGGACAAGCCGATGGTGATCAAGGACGGCAGGTTCGGTCCGTACGTCACCGACGGTGAGACCAACGCCAGCCTGCGCAAGGGTGACGACGTCCTGTCGATCACCGACGGCAGGGCATCGGAGTTGCTTGCCGATCGTCGCGCCCGCGGACCCGCCAAGAAGACGGCGAAGAAGGCGGCCGCGAAGAAGGCACCTGCCAAGAAGGCGCCTGCCAAGAAGGCCGTCAAGAAAAGCTAGCTCTCGCGCTGCAATTCGCTAGGAACTTCGTCCGGCGCAGCCAGGGTCACCGGCCTTGCCAGCTGGGTCGGTGCCAGGCGGCCACGCAGCTCGACGATCTCGCCGACGTCCCAGCACAGCGCCTCGGCGTCGAGCGCGCCGCTGACCGCGATCGCCGATGCCAGCACGTGGCCCTGTTCGAGCTTGGCCAACTCCGTGAGCCGGGCGGCCTCGTTGACGGGGTCGCCGATCACGGTGTACTCGAAGCGGGCCTGCGCGCCGATGTGGCCTGCGATGGCGCGGCCTGCCGAGACGCCGATGCCGAAGTCGGTCTGGCCCAACACCTCGACGAGGTCGTCGTGCAGTTCGCGGGATGCCGCGAGTGCCGCGCCCGAGGCGTCGGGGTGCTCGATGGGAGCGCCGAAGATGGCCAGCGCCGCGTCGCCCTGGAACTTGTTGACGAACCCGCCGTGCCGGTTCACCGTGTCCACGATGATCTGGAAGAACTCGTTGAGAAGGCTGACGACCTCGGAGGCAGGCTTGGAGGATGCGAGTTGCGTAGAGCCGACCAGGTCGACGAACAGCACCGCGACGTCGCGTTCCTGGCCACCAAGTTCGGTACCGCGTTCGAGCGCGCGGCGGGCGACGTCCTCGCCGACGTAGCGGCCGAACAGGTCCCGAAGACGTTGCCGCTCGGCCAGATCGCGGACCATGTCGTTGAATCCGGCCTGTAGCAAGCCCAGTTCGCTGGCGTCGTAGATCTGCATGTGCGCGTTGTAGTTGCCGCGCTGAACTTCACCGAGCGCCCAGCGCAGTTGCCGAAGCGGGTCGGCGATCGACATCGCGACGAGCACCGTGCCAGCCAGCCCGATGATCAGGGCGGTGATGGCCAGCAGCAGGATCGGGGTGTTGAGCCGCTCGGCGGGTGCGGTGAGGATTTCGAACTTGCTCGCGACGAGGGCCAGCAGGATCGCCAGGACGGGCACCGCGGTGGACAGCACCCAGGTCAGCACCTGGCGCTGGATCACACCGGGTGCCCGGAAGGTCTCGGGCACGCCGCCCCGCAGCGCCGCGACCGCGACGGGCCGCAGCACGCGCTCGGACTGCAGGTAGCCGATGATCGCCGTGGCGGTGGCTCCGAGGCCGGAGGCGACCGCGACGACCGGTGCGGAATGGCTGGCGACGGGCCAGCTGGCGACGATGAACACCACGGAGCCCAGCAGCCAGTTCGAGACGCTGATCACCGACCGGTAGAACGGCATCTTCAAGGCCCGCACGCGCGCCAGTTCGGTGACGTCGGCGTCGCCGTCGACCAGCAGCGTGTCGCGGCGCTGCCAGCGGATCACGGGGACCAACAGGCGCAGCGTCAGCCACGACGCCACGGTGAACGACACGAACAGGTAGGCCAGGAAGACGGCCAGGTTGAATGCTGGCAGGTCCTGCAACTGGACGCGGTCCTCTGGCGGCAGCCCGAAGCGCAGGAAGCCGAAGACCAGCAGCGCACCGATGATGTCGGCCTGCAACATGCCCAGCAGGAAGACTGGCCATGGCGTACGCGCGACCCAACGGGCGAGCGCGGTGATTCGCCCAATCCGTATCGCCTCGGTCACGTGACAACCGTATCGGGCGACGGGGACGTGCATCGCCGCTGCCTGAAAGCTCGTGTCGGGTTCGGCCACTAGTGTTGGGTCCCGATGAGCGGTGTTTTCTCGCGTCTGGTGGGCCAGGACGCCGTCGAAGCGGAGTTGGTGGCCGCGGCGACGGCGGCCCGCGGTGATTCCACTCACAGCGGAACGACGACCGGACACATGACCCACGCGTGGTTGATCACGGGTCCGCCGGGGTCCGGGCGGTCGATCGCGGCGCTGTGCTTCGCGGCGGCGCTGCAATGCACGTCGGACGGCGTACCGGGCTGCGGGGAGTGCAGGGCGTGCACGACGACCATGGCGGGCACGCACGCCGACGTGCGCCGCATCATTCCCGAGGGTCTGTCGATCGGCGTCGACGAGATGCGCAACATCGTGCAGATCGCCTCACGCAAGCCCGGAACGGGCCGCTGGCAGGTCGTGGTGGTCGAGGACGCGGACCGGTTGACAGAAGGTGCGGCGAACGCCCTGCTCAAGGTGGTCGAGGAGCCACCGCCGTCCACGGTGTTCCTGCTGTGTGCGCCGTCGGTGGACCCGGAGGACATCGCGATCACCCTGCGGTCGCGATGCCGCCACATCGCGTTGGTGACGCCCCGGGTGGACGCCATCGCCCAGGTGCTGATCGACACGGACGGCCTGCCCGATGCCGACGCCAAGTGGGCGGCGTCGGTCAGCGGCGGTCACGTGGGCCGGGCGCGCCGACTGGCCACCGACGAGCAGGCGCGCAGGCGCAGGGAGCGTGCACTGGGACTGGCTCGCGATGCGGCGACCCCGTCACGGGCGTACGCCGCCGCCGAGGAGCTGGTCGCGACCGCCGAGGACGAGGCGAAGGCGCTGACCGGCGAGCGCAACGAGGTCGAGACCGAGGAACTGCGGACGGCGCTGGGGGCTGGCGGTACCGGCAAGGGCACTGCCGGGGCACTGCGGGGTGCGACGGGTGCGCTGAAAGACCTTGAGAAGCGGCAGAAGTCGCGGCACACTCGGGCGTCGCGCGATGCACTCGACCGGGCGTTGATCGACCTCGCCACCTACTTTCGGGACGCGCTGCTGGTGTCGTCGGGCGCAGGCGCGGTGGCGGCCAACCATCCCGACATGGCCGACAAGGTCGCCTCGATGGCGGCGGTCGTGCCCCCCGACCGGCTGCTGCGGTGCATCGAGGCGGTGCTGGAGTGCCGGGAGGCGCTTGCGGTGAACGTCAAGCCGAAGTTCGCGGTCGACGCCATGGTGGCGACGGTCGGGCAGGCGCTGCGCAGCTGAGCTTGGCGCAACTTGGGCGCGCGCGGGCTGCTGCCGTAGACTCGTCCCGCCCGGACGTCAGATCGGGCACGCCGCCTTAGCTCAGTCGGTAGAGCGTCTCACTCGTAATGAGAAGGTCCGGGGTTCGATTCCCCGAGGTGGCTCCCTTTTGCCTCGGCTTCGTCCACGTTCGGCGCGTAGACCCGCGCCAGGAACCCATCCACCAGGGGCACGACTTCTTCGAGGTGGGTCTCCAGCAGCCAGTGCCCACCGCCGAGCAGGTGGATCGGGACGTCGGGCAGGTCGCGACGGTATGCACGCGCCGACTTCTCGGGCATGTAGCCGTCGTGAGGGCCCCACACGATGAGCGTTGGCGGTCGGTACTGCCGTAGGTAGGCCCGCTCGCGTGCGAACCAGCCCAGCGTCGATGGCTGGTCCTCAAGGAGGCGGATCAGGTTGGCGATGCGGGCCGGCGTGGACATCAGCGACCAGTGCAGGGTCCACAGGTCGGGGCTGATCCGGTCCGCGACGTCGTCGGGCAGTTCGCCGCGGAACTCGCTTTCGAAGCCCTTCAGGATGACGTGTTCTGCGATCTTGCGTCTGGCGGCGGGCCCGGGGTTCTCCCACGACGCCTTGAGGAAGTCGTACTTGGGGCCGAAGGCGTCTTCGTAGATGTCGCCGTTCTGGGTGATCAGGCCGGCGACGCGGTCCGGCGCGGACAAGGCGAGGCGGAAACCGAACTGCGAGCCGTAGTCGTGCAGCCAGATGACGTACTGGTTCAGGTTCAGTGCGTCGACGAAGGTCTGCAGGAACGCCGCGTACGCGTCGAAGGTATAGCCGAAGTCCGAAGGCGAAGGTGTTGCGCTGTAACCGAACCCGGGCAGGTCGGGTGCAACGAGACGGTAGCGATCACCCAGCGCCGCCATGAGGTTGCGGTAGACGAACGACGACGCCGGGTAGCCGTGCGGCAGCAGCACCACCGGGGCGTCGGCCGGTCCGGCTTCCCGGTAGAACGTGT
>JAOPVF010000352.1 GCA_025963195.1 Mycobacterium sp.
AAGGTCTACAACACCGCCGAGCAGAACGCGCGCAATGACGGCAAGGGAAAGATCTTCGAGATCGCCGCCGCCACGGCGATCCAGTGGAGCCAGGCGCAGGACGCCGGGGGCGCCGCGGACGCGAGGACCAAAAAGGGCCCGAGCCTGCTGTTGAAGGCCAAGCACGCGGTGTTCGACAAGCTGGTTTACGGGAAACTGCGCGCCGCGCTCGGCGGCAGCTGCCGCGCTGCCATCTCAGGTGGCGCCCCGCTGGGCGCGCGCCTCGGGCACTTCTACCGGGGTGTCGGCCTGACCATCTACGAAGGCTATGGGCTGACCGAGACCAGTGCCGCCATCACCGTGAACCGGGTCGACGGCCTCAAGGTCGGATCAGTCGGAAAGCTGTTGGGCGGCAACAGCATGCGCATCAACGACGACGGCGAACTGCTGGTCCGCGGCGGCGTGGTGTTCAGCGGCTACTGGCACAACCAATCCGAGACCGACGCCGTTTTCTCCGACGGCTGGTTCCACACGGGTGACCTCGGAGCAATCGACGAGAACGGCTTCCTGACCATCGTCGGCCGCAAGAAGGAGATCATCGTGACGGCGGGCGGCAAGAACGTCGCGCCCGCGCTGCTGGAGGACCGGCTGCGCGCGCATCCGTTGATCAGCCAGGCGTTGGTCGTCGGGGACGCGCAGCCGTTCATCGCGGCGTTGATCACCATCGACCCCGAGGCCTTCCCCGCGTGGAAGACGCGCAACGGCAAGGACGCAGGGGCCTCCGTCGGCGACCTGGCCGAGGATCCGGATCTGACGGCCGAGGTCGAGCTGGCCGTCAAGGGCGCGAACCAGGCGGTGTCGCATGCCGAGTCGATTCGCAAGTTCCGCATCCTGCCCGTCGACTTCACCGAGGACACCGGCGAACTCACCCCCACGCTGAAGGTCAAGCGCAAGGTCGTCGCGGAGAAGTTCGCCAGCGACATCGAAGCGCTCTACCGCAAGGGTTAACCGGTCAGGAGTTCGCCGAGGCGCTGTGCCTTGGTGCGCCACTGCCAGTTGTCGACGACCCATCTGCGGCCGGCGGCGCCCATCTGCGCGGCCAGCGCGGGGTCGGCGAGCAGGTCGCCGACTGCCGCAGCGACGGCTCCGACGTCCTCACCGTCGACCACCAAGCCCGTCTCGCCGTCGACGACCGACTCCGGTGCACCGCCTGACCGTCCGGCCACCACGGGTACGCCGGACGCCGAGGCCTCCAGGTAGACGATGCCCAGCCCCTCGACGTCCAGCCCAGCTCCCCTGGTCCGGCATGGCATCGCGAACACGTCGGCCATCGCGTGGTGCGCGGGCAGTTCGTCGGCGGGCACGCCGTCGGTGAACACCACGTGTTCTGCGACGCCGAACTCGTGTGCGAGCTGGTGCAGCGTGCTGCGGTACGGCCCGCCCCCGACGATCACCAGGACGGCATCGTCGATTCGTTCCCGAATCGCGGGAAGGGCGCGGATCAGGATGTCCTGCCCCTTGCGCGGCACCAGGCGCGACAAGCACAGGACGACGGGGCGGCCACCGAGGCCGTAGCGCGCCCGCAATTCGGCCCGCGCGACCGAGTCGGGCTCGAACCGGTCGGTGTCGACGCCGGGCGAGAGACGTTCGAGGGCGGCCTGCGGCCCGAACGCAGAAGCGAACCTGTCGCGGGTGTAGTTGCTGATGAACGTCACCACGTCGGTGTCGTTTCCGATGCGCCGCAACGCCGTTCGGGCCAGCGGCAGCATCGACCAGCCCACCTCGTGCCCATGCGTGCTGGCGATCACCCGGCTCGCCCCTGCGTCGCGGGCCAGTGGCGCCAGAAGCGCCAGCGGCGCGGCGGCGCCGAACCACACGGTGTCCACGTCACGGCAGGCGATCAGCCTTCGCATCCGCATCGCCACCGTCGGCTCGGGCACCATCAACGTCGTCGGGTGACGCACCACGTCGTAGCCGGAGAGGGCGGCCTCGGCGTCGAAGGCCTCGCATCCCTTCCACTTCGGCGCGTAGACCGTCAGTGTGTGCGTGCCCGTTCTGACCAGTTCCCCGACCAGGTTCTCCAGGTAGGACTGGATGCCGCCGGAGCGCGGCGGAAAGTCATTGGTCACCAGCAGGACTGAATTCACATTGCTCCTCGCGTCCGCGGCGTCATGGCGCTCCTCGCGTCCGCGGTGACATCGGGGAGAGACTATCCGCTCAGCCACTGGCGCCAGGAGGCCACCACCCGGGTCGGATCGGCACCGAGCGTGTCGTGGATGGCGGTGGCGACGTCGGGGTGGCCGGCGCGGCAGGCCTCCAGGTATAGCTTGCGCAGGGTCTGCGTCCCGTACCGGTCGGCGACGAAGCGGCTGAACCACCACGCCCGGTCGTAGGCAAGTGACCTCGTCGCGCCCGCGGTGTCGAGATCGGTGTCGGTCGGGATCTGAGCCAGGTCGGCGGCCAGTGCGGGTCCCGGCCGCGCCTGAGACGGGCGTCCGACGAAGTCGGCGACTCCCTCGGTGAGCCAGCGCGGCGCATCTGCCGCGGTGTCGGCGCGCGCCGCGTAGTGGAACAGCTCGTGGCGCAGCACGATCCGCAACGCTCCTTCGCTCATCGCCGCCGCGCCGGGAGCGAACACGATCCGCTGGGGTGTCGTCGCCGCGGCGATGTCGGACCCGGGAGTGCCCATGGCGGCGAACTCGTCATCGGTGCCCGCCGCCACGATCTGGATGTCGCGCCGCCAGCCGTCACCCCAGAACGCGGTGACGGCGTCGGTGGCCGAGTCGAGTTCGTCGGCGATCCGCGCGATCAGGGCACTCGACCGGGCGCCGCCGAGTGGGAGCAGGGATGCGGTGCGGCCGTCACGCAGGGTCAGCGTGTGCGAGGTGACTGCCGGGGTGCTCGCGGTGACCGGCGGCGCCGGTGCGGGCGACGCGACTTGCGCCGGCGTCGACGTGGGACGCCAGAGCAGCGCGGCAGCAGCGATCAGCTCGACGAGAAGAAGGAGGCCGAGAAACGGGCGTTCAGTACCGGCGGACGTTGTGAATCGGCGCATTGTCCACCGGGGCGACCCGAACCGGAGTCCCGTAGGTGGAGGCATGCACCATCATGCCGTCGCCGATGTAAATCCCCACGTGCGAGGCATCCGAGTAATAGGTGACGAGATCGCCGGGCTGCATCTGGTCCATCGACACCGACTGGCCGCCCTGTGCGAGGGCCTGGCTGGAGTGCGGAAGGTTGATGCCGGCCTGCTGGAACGCCCACATCACCAGACCGGAGCAGTCGAACGAGCTGGGTCCCGACGCACCCCAGGAGTACGGCGAGCCGATCCTGGTGAGTGCCGCTTGTACGGCGACCATGCCCTCGGCGCCTGGTCCAGGCGTCGGCAGGGCGGCCTCCGGCGGCGCGATGTCGCCGCCTGGGGCTGCGGCCAGCACCCCGGGGCCGCCGTCGCCGGGCGGTACGGCGTCGGGTGCGGGCACTGCCTCGGGCGCCGGAGCGGGCGGAATGGTTGCAAGGGCTTCCCGCTGGGCGGGGGTGAGAACCGAGTACTGCGACTTGACGACGGCGATCTGCACCTGCAGCTTGCTTTGCTTGGATTGCAAGTCTGCGCGCACCGCGGCGGCCTGTTCGGCGGCCGTCTTGGCGTCTGCGGCGGACTTGGCGGACGCCGCCTCGGCGTTGGTGGCCGTAACACTGGTGGTCTTGAAGTTCTGCATCTGCACCGACATCTCGGTGGCCATGACCCGCTGCACGGCGAGTTGGTCGATCAGACCCTGCGGTGACGAGGCGGTCAGCATCGCGT
>JAOPVF010000385.1 GCA_025963195.1 Mycobacterium sp.
TCGACGCCGTCGGCCAGCGCCACGAACAACGGCATCCAGTAGCCGCCGTCGCCCTGCTCGACGCCGACCACCAGACAGTCAAGCACCTCCGGCAGGCCCTCGACCGCGTTGTAGATCTCCGCGCTGCCCATCCGGACGCCCATCCGGTTCAGCGTCGCATCGGAGCGGCCATGCACCACAACGGATTTCCGATCGGTCATGGTGATCCAGTCGCCGTGGCACCACACACCGTCGTACTTGTCGAAGTAGGCATTGTGGTACTTGGCGCCGTCCGGGTCGTTCCAGAAGAACACCGGCATCGACGGCATGGGCTTGGTGACCACCAGCTCACCTGCCTCCTCGGTGACGGGTCGGCCGCCACCCTGCTCGGTCTCCACCCAGGCCTCGGCGGCGACCCCGAGGGCGATCACGTTCAGCTCGCCCGCCCTGATGGGAACCAGCGGAGACGCGCCGATGAATGCGGTCACCACGTCGGTGCCACCGCTCATCGAGATGACCGGAATGGGCCTGCCCACGCCGTCCTGGATCCAGCGGAATCCCGAGGCGGGCAACGGCGAACCGGTGGAACCGACCGCCCGCAGCGCCTCCAGCGGGTAGTCCTTGCCTGGGTGGAGTTCCTCCTTGGCACACGCCAGCCAGTACCCGGCGCCCGCACCCAACACCGTGACACCCTGTTCGGCGGCCACCTGCCACAGGTGATCGGTGTGTCCGTAGGTGGGGCTGCCGTCGTACAGCACGATCGTCGAGCCGACGAGGAGGCCCGACACCAGCAGGTTCCACATCATCCAGCTGGTGCTGGACTGCCAGAGGAACCGGTCTTCTGCCTTGAGGTCGAGTTGCAGGCTCAGGTACTTGATGTGTTCGAGTGCGACGCCGCCGTGTCCGTGCACGATGCCCTTCGGCGTGCCGGTGGTACCCGACGAGAACAGCACCCACAGCGGATGCGAGAACGGCACGGGGGTGATCTCGAGCTCGGCGCTTCGCGCGAGGACCTCGGACCAAGGGGTCACGCCGCTCGGCGGCTCCCCGCCGAGCCGCGGCACCAGCACGGTGGCCGTCAACGTCGGCAGCTGGCCACGGATCTCGGCGAGTTCGGCGCTGCGGTCGATCCGCTTGCCGTTGTAGAGGGACCCGTCGCTGGCCACCAGCACCTTGGGTTCGAGCTGTGCGAGCCGGGCGACGACGCCGCTGACGGCGAGGTCCTGGTTGCACACGGCCCATGTGGCGCCGACGGCAGCCGCGCCGAGGAAGGCGACGACGGCCTCGCCGATGTTCGGAATGTAGCCGACCACGCGATCACCTGGCACCACGCCAAGGCTGCGCAAATAGTCGGCGAACGCGGCGGTCTCGCGTGACAGGCGGTCCCACGACCACTCGGTGGCGCCGTCCTCCCCAGCGACCACCATCGCGGGCCGCTCTTCGGTGGCGTGCCGGAAGACCTCGGCGGCGTAGTTCAGCGTCGCGCCGGGAAACCATTGGGCGCCAGGCATCTCCGCGCTGGCAAGCACCGCCTCGGCGGGAGTGGTGGCGCGGACGTCGAAGAAGTTCCACACCGCCTCCCAGAACCACGCCACGTCGGCAACGGATGCCGCCCACAACTCTTGGTAGTCGGTGAACTCACCCCGACCCGTGTCGGCCAGCCACCCAATGAACCGCGTGAGGTTGGCGTCGTCGATGGTGTCCTGGTCCGGCGTCCAGCCTCCCGGCTCGGTCATTCAGCCTCTTCCTCCTTGGCGGGCTCGTGTGGTGGCTCAGCGTCGTCGCTGAGCGTATGGGCTGCCTCCATCAGCATCCACCCCGACAGCTGAACCGACAGGTCCCGCTCGGGGATCTCGGATGCGTTGACGGCACCCGCGACGAACTGCGCTTCCTTGCCGCCGATCTTGGGCAGCTCGGCTTCTCGGTCCCAGAACGCCGCGAACAACGGCAGCCCGTCGACCGTCTGCCGGAGGTCCCATGCCGACTTCGCCGAGGTCAGCACCAACTCCTTGGCGGCGGCACGCGCGGCGGTATCCGCCGGGCTGTTCTCCGGCAGCGTGGTCGCGACCAGCGCGAGGTAGCGCGCCAGGATGCCGTTGAACAGCCCGCCATCACCGCCACCGGCACCCTGGATGACACCGCCGGGGGCCATGTTGTCGCGCACGGCCGCGACCAGCCGGTGCACGCGCTCTGCGTGATCGGGGTCCTTGGTCCGTGCGGCCAGCTCGACCTCAAGGCCGAGGACTACCCCCTGGCAGTAGGTGTACTGCGCCCGGACCAGCGAGCCGCCCTTGATCCCGTCGAACACCAGATGGGTTTCCTGGTCGATCAAGGTTTCGTCGATCCAGTCGGCCATCTGCTGGGCACGGCGGAGCCTGTCGTCGTAACGGGCGAGGAAGATGCCCGCGGGCCCGTTGGCAGGGGCGTTGAAGAACTGATCCTGTTTGCGCCATGGGATGCCGCCGCCGTCCTCGGGCACCCACGCGTTGACGAATTCGTCGGACAGCTTCGCCAGCGCCTTGGGTCGCTCCACCCCGGCGAGCCGGCCGGCCCGCTCCAGCGCAAGTGCCAGCCAGGCCATGTCGTCGTAGTAGCTGTTGGTCCAGGAACCGTTGTTGCGCAACCGATGTGAGCGAACCTGCCGCTCGATCCGCTGTCGCCGGTCGGGCTGAGGGTCGCGCACCTGTGCGTCGACGAGACAGTCCAGCAGATGGGCCTGCCACCAGTAGTGCCACGTCCCGAACAACAGACGCTTGCTGGTGGCCGGCCATGCGACGACGCCGAGTTGAGTGCCCGGCAACTGCCACAGCCGCCGCAGGTGTCGCGTCGCGACGGCGGCCTCGGCGCTTGCCGCGCGGTTGCCCCATACCTGATCCATGCCGATGATCCTGCCCTACCAGGCCGCGTCGAGGTCGCCATGTTGCACGATCCACGTGTGCATCGCGATGCCGGCGGCAACCGCGGCGTTGATGCTGCGCGTGGAACCGAACTGGGCGATCGACACGGTCCGGACGGCGCCGGTGCGGGCGTCGTCGGTGATGCCAGGCCCCTCCTGTCCGAAGATCAGCAGACAATTCCGCGGAAGTGCGGCTCTCTCGAGGCGCACCGAACCTGGCACGTTGTCCACGGCGATCACCTCGAGGCCCGCGTCGGCGGCGAACGCCAGCAGGTCGGTGATGGTGTCGTGGTGGCGCAGTCGTTGGTAGCGGTCGGTGACCATGGCGCCTCGCCGGTTCCAGCGGCGACGCCCGACGATGTGCACGGTGTCGACGGCGAATGCATTCGCGGTTCGAACGACGCCGCCGATGTTGGCGTCGTTGCCGAAGTTCTCGATCGCGACGTGCAGCGGGTGACGGCGCCGGTCGATGTCGGCGACGATAGCCTCCCGCGTCATGTACCGGTACGCGTCGACGACGTTGCGGGTGTCCCCGTCGCGGACGAGGTCTTGGTCGTAGCGGGGGTCATCCGGCAGCGGTCCCGGCCAGGGGCCAACGCCAGGGGACGTGCCCCATTCCGTCGGGCCTTCCTCAGTCACTCTTGGTCCACACCGCGGCGTGCGTCCCGATCACCGAAACGGTCGCGTACAGAAGCGCGGCGTTGATCTCGCCCTGCGTGCACAACGACGCCCGCACCGCGATCGCCTCCAGCGAGGAGTCGGGAAGGATCAGCAGCGACGCCCCGTACGCCGAGCACGCGTAGGACAGTCCCGCGCCGGGCAGCGACGGCGCCACCACCACCATCAACGGACCGCCGCGCCGTACCGAGTCATCACGGTATCGCGTTGCCTGACCGTCGATCTGGAATCCGAGCAGCATGTAGCCGTTGCCGTTGAAGGCGGCCGGGTCACCGAGCGCAGTGGGATCGAGTTGGGCGCCGTCGCCACGGAAGGCGTCCACGCTGCTGGTCTGCAGCACCATGCCGGTGTCGTTCTCGTTGGTGGGCATCAGCCCGACCGGGAACGCCGCGGGATATGCCACCGTGGTTCCCGCGATCTTGTCCTGCGGCGAGTAGGCGTACACGCCACGCACTTGGGTCTGATCGCGCAGCGGCCCCAAACACACTGTGCCGCTGAGCTTATCCGGGTTGGGCGCGGACGCGGGTCGCAGGTTGAGGGTGGTCACGCCCGAACAGCCGCCGAGTGCGTTGGACTCGATCGGATGGGCCAGCGCACCGTAGAGACCGAATCGGATGGAGTCTGGCTTGGCATGCGGGCCGCCGGGCGTCGACGGGGCGGCGTCGACGTCGACCAACACGTAGTCGCCGTCGAACCGCAGGTTGGACACCGACATGTTCCAGCCGAGCGTCGCCAGGGATTCGCCGATCTTCGCGGACGCCGCACCGTAGGTGCCTCCCTCGTCGGTGCTGCTGGAGCAGGCCGCGAGCAGGACCGCCGCGAGCAGCCCCGCGACTAGCGCGCGCACGGACACTCTGGCTTAGGTCCGCCCACGGCCGCCCACGACCTTCGTCATGGCGCGCACCAGGTTTCGCGGCACCATGCGACCGCCGGTGGTGAGTACCTTGTACTGCAGGCCCGGCACGATGACGACCTGTCCCTTCGCGACGTCGGCCAGACAGTCGCGGACCACGTCGGCAACGTCGAGCCACATGAACGACGGCGTGCCCGCCATGTCGATGCCCGCACGTTCGTGGAACTCGGTGCGGACGAAGCCGGGGCACAGCGCGTGCACGCCGACGCCGGTGCCGCCCAGCCCGTTCGCCAGGCCCTCGGAGAACGCGATCACCCATGCCTTCGACGCCGAGTACGTCGAGCCGCGCCCTGGCAGTAGGCCCGCCACGCTTGCGACGTTGATGACGGTGCCCGTCCCTGCCGTCAGCATCGGGGGAAGCGCGGCATGGGTCAGTTGCATCACGGCGGTCACGTTGACGTCGAGCTGGGATTGAATCGACTGGTAGTCGACGGTCCAGAATTCGCCAGAAGTGCCGAAACCCGCATTGTTGACCAGGATTTGGACGCCCGAGGCGAGCCGGTCGGCCACCTTGGCGCGGTCGGCCGAGACGGCAAGGTCGGCGGGCAGTACCTCGACCGATGCGCCCGCCTCGTCGTGCAGTTCGGCGGCGAGGAGTTCGAGGCGCTCGACGTCGCGGGCCACCAGAACCAGGTCATGACCGTCGATGGCGTAGCGGCGGGCGAATCCCGTTCCAAGACCGGAGGTCGGTCCGGTGATCATTGCGACGGGGCGTGACATCCCGACAGGCTACTCAACGGCCCTGGGGCGCCTGCCTACCGCTGGTAGTGGGGCGACTGACGGCCGTTGCGCACCGGTGGGCGCTGCTGGGTGTAGCGGCCGACGTCGGAGCGGCTCGGAGGCTGGTCGGTGCGGCCTGCGGGCAGCTCGCGCGGTGCGGCCACCGGGCGGCCGGGAGATCCGCCGCGCCGGGCGACGGCCTGGCCGGGAATGCCGGTCTGGCCGGGCTGCGGGATCGGCGGCAACACGCGCAGCAGGTCGTTGAACTGCCGGACCGTCAGCAGGCCTTCGTCCCACTGGGCCCTGGTGCTGGTCACCGGCATGCTGATCAGTGTCCAGTTGGGCTCGTTCCACATGATCTCGGCGCAGTCGGGCGCCGCGTGCGCGAACGTCACCATGCGGCGGTCGCAGGCGCGGCGGGCGGCATCGAGGTTGGTCGAGTAGACCATCCGCGGACCGATGGCGCCGAGCAGCCAGATGTCGCTCTCGCGCGGTTCCTTGATGTCCTTGAGACGCACGTCGACGACGACGTTGGTGCCGACCTTGCGGTGCAGGGCGATGACGGTCGCGACGTCCTCGAGATCGAAGATGAACACCGCCTCGCCGCGGATCTGGCCGAGCACCACGTTCTTGGCAGGCACGTCGCCGACCGTGGACATCACGCCACGCTTCCAGCGCTTCACGATGTCGGTCGACTCGTGCTCGTAGTCGAACCCGTGAGACTTTGCCCAGGACTTACGGCGGCGCCCCAGACCACGTCGACGGTCGACGTCGACGTACAACAACACGACCGCACCCACGAAACAGAGTGCGGACAGCGTGAACCAGAGCGGGACCATTGCCCCAAGCCTATCTGCTATAGGCGACGGGTTCCGAACTCGAACAGATCACAACCGGATCACGTCCTCGACACCCCGTACCCAGCTAAGTTCAACCGTGGGAACGGGGGGTGCGCCCATGCCGGGTTTGGTGGGATATCGCGCGGACTATGCGTTCGGCGGCGAACGACGGCTAACCGACGGGGCGTTGGTCTTGGTCCGGAATGGGGACATCGTCGCGATCGAGCCCGGTACGGCGTCGGCTCCGGTGGACTGCGATGTCGTCCGGCAGGCTACGGGCCGGCCTTGCCGCGGATCTGCTGATCGTCGATGGCAACCCGATGACCGACCCGACCGCGCTACGCAACGTGCGGACCGTCGTCGCACGCGGTCGACTCGTAGTGACGACCTAGTGCCGTGGGTGGCATACTCATGGCATGAATCGCATACGGCTGAGTACGACCGTGGATGCGAACCTCCTCGGCAGTGCACGCAAGGCGCGGTCGGGGATCACCGATGCCGCCCTGATCGATGAGGCCCTCGGGGCGCTGCTCGCTCGTCATCGATCCGCCGAGGTCGACGCGAG
>JAOPVF010000387.1 GCA_025963195.1 Mycobacterium sp.
CGGCCGTCGACAGCTCGGCGAGCCGTTGCGACTCCTGCTCGGTCAGCGCGATCTTCATCGCGCCGGCGGCCTCCTCGGCATGGTGCGGTTTCGACGCGCCGGGGATCGCGACGACGGTGTCGCCGTAATAGGTGATCAGCCACGCGAGGGCGACCTGGCTGATCGACGCATCGTGTGCGGCCGCGATCTCGCGCATGCCGTCGATCAGGGGAGCGGTGCGGTCCAGTCGCTTGTCGGTCATGCCGGTCATCAGCCGACGGGCCCGTGGCATCTTGGCCACCAGGGAGCGGTCGTCGTGGAACTTGCCGCTGAGCATCCCGCTGGCCAGCGGCGAGTAGGCGATCAGCGTGACGCCGAGCCGCCGCGCGGTCTCCAGCACCCCGTTGGTCTCGATCTTGCGGTGCAACAGGTTGATCTGAACCTGATTGGTGGCCAACGGAATTCCCCGTGCAGCCAGGGTCTCGTGCGCGATCTCCATTTGCCTGGCCGAGAAATTGCTTACCCCGACGGACCGGATGTCGCAGGCTTCCACCAGCCGGGCCATCGCCTGCACCTCGGTGCGCACCGGCGAGAAGCTGCCGTAGCCCATGTGAATCTGGTGCAGGTCGATGGGGAAGGGGTCCAGCGCCCACTCCCGGTCGCTCAGGGTGCGCTCGATGTTCTTGGCGGTGCGTAGCAGCGGTGCCCACTTGGTCGCGACGGTGGCATCACCCGGTTTGATGCCCGCGTGCTCGAGGCCGCTGCTGAGGCGACGTTCGGAGTTGCCGCGTCCGTACATCTCGGCGGTGTCGAACCAGTTGATGCCACCGTCGACGGCGGTCTTGACGATCACGTCGACCTGCGCTTGGCCCAGTGGGGGAAAGAAGGCCGACATCAGTCCGGCGCCGGAGAACTGCATCGTGCCAAGACCGATGGGCGAAACGTGAATACCGGTGCGTCCCAGCTCCCGACTGATCATGAGACGAGCATACATCGATGCGAGACAATCGTGTCTCGCTGTGAGACGCTAACATTGGCGTGTGACGAAGGCCGACGGCATGACCGAACGGACCCACGCGGTGATTCTCGAAGCCGCTGCGCGGGTGCTCGGGCGGCGCTCCGACGCGGCGATGGCCGACATCGCCGACGAGGCGGGCGTCGGCCGCGCCACGCTGTACCGGCACTTCCCGACCCGTGAGGCCTTGTTGCAGGGCGCACGAGAAGCCGGTATCGCCGAACTGACCGAGGGCATCGAGGCGGCGAACCTCGGCGAACTCACCGTCGAACGTGCGATCGCACGGCTGGTCAGTGTCTTCATGCGCACCGGCGCCAAGTACGCCGCCTTCATCGCCCAGGATGACGATCATCAGGACTCGGTCGACAAACAGCGGGTGATCCAGCCCGTGCGCGACGTGATCGATCGCGGTGTGCGCGATGGCGTGCTGCGAGCCGACCCGCCCACCGACGTGCTTTTCGAGATGTTCAGCGCCTTGCTCGAGCGCTCGCTGTGGCTCACGGTGGCAGGCACCACGACGCCCGAGGCGGCCACCGACGCCGTCGTCGACCTGTTCCTCGACGGTGCGCGAAAGGTAGGCCCCGCGCCCATCGAGGCAATAGATTGAGCGTGTGGCACCGGACGTCGACATCGAAGCGTTGGGCCTGCTAGACGGCCTCGAGGGGCAGGCGCGCCAGGAGCGTGTCGACCTCATCGCGTGGCTGCTCGCCCGGGGGTTCGACCTCGACCACATCCGGGGCTCGGTGGCCGCGCCGCTGATGTTGGCGGCCAACCGAGTGCTCGGCGACGACGGAGACTACATGTCCGCGCGAGAGGTTTGCGAGGAAGCGGGCATCGACCTCGAACTGCTCCAGCGTCTGCACAGTTCCATGGGCTTGCCGCGGATCGAAGATCCGGATGCGGCCGTGCTCCTGCGTGCAGACGCAGAAGCCGCGACTGGCGCCAAGTTCCTTCTCGAGCTGGGCATCCCACCCGAGGATGCGGTTACGGTCACTCGAGTCATGACCGAGAGCCTCGGTCATGTCGCCGCGATCCTGCGAGAGTCAGCGCTGAAGACGCTGCTGCTTCCCGGGGCAACCGAGGTCGAGATCGCCGAAGCGTCGGAGGAGCTCGCGCGCAGGGCCGACCCGATGCTCGGGCCGATGATGGAAGACCTGATTCGCCTACAGCTGCGACAGTCATTCGCGATCGAGGCAGTGAACGCCACCGAGCGGGCCGCAGGAGGATTGCCCGGCGCGCGCATGGTCACCGTGTGCTTCGCCGATCTTGCGGGCTTCACCACGCTGGGTGAGTCGTTGCCGCCCGAAGAGCTGGAGCACGTCGCCAGCAGGCTCGCCGAACTCGCCCACGAAGCAGCGCTCAACCCCGTGCGGTTCGTCAAGTCGATCGGTGACGCCGTGATGCTCGTCTGCTTCGAGCCGGTGCCACTCCTGCAAGCCGCCCTGGACCTGTCCGAGGCCGCGGTAGCAAACGACTTGCCGCCGTTACGGATTGGAATTGCAACCGGCTGTGCGGTCAGCCGGGCCGGCGACTGGTTCGGCAGTCCCGTGAATCTGGCGAGCCGTGTGACGGGCGCGGCGCGGCCAGGGGCCGTCCTTTCTGCCGAGTCCACGCGTGACGCCGTCGGGAGCGCGCGGGGTCTCGATTGGACGCCGATCGGCGCCCGACGCCTCAAGGGCGTCAGCGACGAGGTAAAGCTCTTCCGCGTCCGACGGGTCTAGGCGTTCTGACTGGACCACTCCGCCATCCGGCGGTCGCGTTCCTCGGGTGAGACGTCCTCGACACGGGTCATCACCGTCCAGCGCTGACCGAACGGATCGAGGATCGATGCGAACCGGTCGCCGGTGACGAACGTCTGCACAGGTTCGCGGATCGTCGCGCCGGCGTTCTCGGCTCGCGCGACGACGTCGTCCACGTCCGGGCAGTACAGCGCGACGGAGTGCGTGACCGACTCGCCGGGCTTCGGTGCGGAAAGCTTGTAGGCCTCCTGGGGGTCGGACAGCTGCAGACGGCCGTCACCGAAGTCCAGTTCGGCGTGCGCGACGATGCCGTCCGGGCCGTCCATCCGCTCGACGAGTTTGGCGCCGAACACCTCCACGTAGAAGTCGATCGCCTTGGCGGCGTCGTCGATGCACAGGAATGGGGTCAGGCTGGTGTAGCCCTCCGGAATGGGTTTGACGCTCATGTCTCCCGATTTTCGTAGGGTGGTGTGGTGGGAGCTTGGAAAAACGCGACAGAGTCCCCGATGCGCGGGCTCGTCGGCCGAGCGGGCACCACGTCGGTGTTCGACCTGGCTCGGTGGGCGCCCTCGGATGCCACCGCGGAGTTCGTCGAACACTTCTGGTCGGTGAGCTGGGATCTGCGCGGGCAGGAGCCGTTCGACAGCGCGGTGATCACGTTTCCGTCGCTGCACCTCACCCGCGAGTGGGGCAGTGATGGCCCACGCCATGGCTTTGCGCTGCCGAACACGTTGGTGCACGGCGTGGTCGAGCGGGTGTTCCGCACCACCATCAGCGAGCGCGGGGCCGTCGTCGGGGCGCGATTTCGGCCCGGCGGTTTCGCGGCGCGCTTCGAAAGGGACGTCTCCCCACTGACGGGGCGGGTACAACCCGTCGACGACGAATTATTCGGCGCACCAATGCCTCTCGATGATGACGTCGAATCGGCATCGGCCCGCCTCGACGACGCCATCGCCGCGGGTGCCGGGGAGCGCGACCCGACCTACGTCGCATTGACGGGCCTGGTGGACCGGATCCGCGACGACGACACGTTGCATCGCGTCGAGCAGGTCATGACGCATTCGCCGTGGAGTGCACGCACCACGCAGCGGGTGTTCCGCCGCTACGTCGGCGTTCCGGTGAAATGGGTGCTGTGCCGCTACCGGTTGCAGCACGCCGCGCTGGAGATCGAGACGGACCCGGCGCTCGACTTCGCCGACCTCGCGGTCCGGCTGGGCTGGTACGACCAGGCGCACTTCATCAACGACTTCCGATCGATGCTCGGATGCACGCCGGGGGAGTACGCCGCCAGGTACGGCTAGCTCGCTACTCTCTGGTGAATGGACCCTCGTGATCTCGCCTACGCCGGTGCTGCCGAACAGGCCCGCCTGCTCGCCGCGGGCACCGTCACCGCGCCGGCGCTGCTGGACGTCTACCTGGACCGCATCGCAAGGCTCGACCCCGAATTGCGTTCCTACCGAGTCGTTCTCACCGACTCCGCACGTCGCGAGGCGGCGGCGGCCCTGGACCGGCTGAACGCAGGGGAGCGGCTGCCGCTGCTTGGTGTGCCGATCGCGATCAAGGACGACGTCGACGTCGCCGGTGAGGTCACCACCTACGGCACCAGCGCACACGGGCCCGCCCGTGCGCAGGACGCCGAGGTGGTGCGCCGGCTGCGTGAGGCAGGTGCGGTGATCATCGGCAAGACCACGGTTCCCGAGTTGATGATCTGGCCGTTCACGGAGACCTTGACGTTCGGATCGACGCGCAACCCGTGGAACACCGAGTTCGCGCCGGGAGGCAGCAGCGGCGGTAGCGGAGCGGCCATGGCGGCCGGGCTTGCGGCGCTGGCCCTGGGCTCTGACGGCATGGGCTCGATCCGCATCCCGTCGACGTGGTGCGGCCTGTTCGGCATCAAGCCGCAACGCGACCGAGTGCCGCTGGCGCCGCACGACGGGGCGTGGTGCGGGCTGAGCGTCAACGGCCCGCTTGCGCGGACCGTCGAGGACGCCGCGCTGTTCCTCGACGTGACGGCAACCGACGCACCCGACGGCGGCTTCGTCGCGGCGGCAGCACGTGCGCCTGGCAGGCTGCGAATCGCGTTGAGCACCAAGGTGCCGCCCCCGCAGACCGCACGCGTCGGCAAGGCGCAGCGGGCCGCCGTCGCGGAGGCGGGTGCCCTCCTGCGCGAACTGGGCCACCACGTCGTCGAGCGCGATCCCGTCTATCCGCCGAGCGCGGTATACGGCCAGGCGCTGCCGCGCTACTTCCGCGGCGTCCACGACGACGTCGCTGCGCTGCCGCGGCCCGAGCGCCTCGACCGCCGCACCAGGACCTTCGCCAGGATCGGCGGGTTCGTGTCGGACCGGAGGGTGTCCGCGATGAGCACGGCGGAGGCCGACGTCACCGCGCGCGTCACTTCGATCTTCGACGACGTCGACGTGCTGATCACGCCGGGCACGGCTCTCGGACCGTCACGCGTCGGCGCCTACCAGCGCCGTGGCGCCATCTCGACGCTGACGCTGGTGGCGTCGCGCGTGCCGTTCCAGGCGATGTTCAACGTGACGGGCCAGCCCGCTGCGGTCGTGCCATGGGGACTGGACGGCAACGGCATTCCGACGTCGATCCAGATCGTTGGCAGGCCGTTCGACGAGGCGACGCTGCTGTCGCTTGGCACGCAGATCGAGTCAGCAAGGCCATGGGCGGACCGGCGGCCGCCGGTCAGCTAGTTCATGCGTGGCAGCTTTGGTAGAAGTACTCGTCTTGCCCGGGTGTCGCCAGATGGTGGTCGCGCATGATCATGGCGGCAGGACGGTTGGCGCTGTTGCAGGCGGCCGGAAATGCGCTCCTGCCGAGTTCGTCTGTGTATTCGATGTCCAGGACGACTCGGTATTGCTGCGAGTAGTCGGCGCACTCGTCGTACTTGAAGCACGATTCGGTGATCGCGAAGTCATATCCAGCGGCGCGTAGCCTCTTGGACTCCTCGGCCGTGTTCTTCTGTGCGATGGCCAATCCCGCGTCGTGGGCCTGTTTGGCAAAGACGGTTGCCATGGCGATGTTGTCGTCGACCGTGAGTGCGTCCCCTGCACGGGTATGGGAGTCGAGGTTGTCGATCTCGACGGCGTCGAAGCCTGCGGACTTGCACCCGTCGATCCAGGGCTTGACGATGGCCGCTAGCCCTGCACGTTTGGCGTCGGTCGAGGTGTCGTAGATGTATTCGTCAGGCCAGTTGGGATCGACCAGCGTCTTGCCGTCGACGTGTGGCGCGTAGCCGCCGCCGAGTTGGTAGTCGAAGCCGGCATGGGGATCGGGCAGACGCAGCGCGGAGTTCGCCGAAGTGGCACTCGGTGGCGGGGGCGTCGAGGGTTTGGTTGGCGAACAGCTCGTCACGAGGACGGCGACGACTCCGGCTACCCAAAGTGCTGCGGCATGGACGCGGAAGGGCAGTGACGTCATCGGTTAGCCCAGCTCGCGCCACCGCGCGAGCTTGTCGGCGAAGGTCATCGGCAGGGCACCGCTGCTCGAGGGCAGCCGCACGGCGGGTAGCGTCGTCTCGACGTGGCGCTCGAACAACTCGAACGCCGTCAACCCGTTGACGAAAATCCGCGCGATGCCGGGGTGCGCGGTGAGCAGCGGGCCGAAGTCGTTCACCACCAATGACTTTCGATCGATCTTGGCGTCCATGCTGCCTGCCCGCCGACAGCTGTGCACGACGTCCCACAGGGCGACGCCGTGCTGCGTCACCGCCTCGACCCGGCCGCCGTAGGGCAGGTCGGGGTCGAAGCCGAACACGGCCCCGAGCAGCGGCCAGAACTGATTGCGGCGGTTGGCGTAGTACTCACCGGCCACCAGGGACCGCTCGCTGGGGAACGAACCGAGTATCAGCACCCGCGCACCGTGGGCTATCACGGGCGCCAGGCCCTCCCGCAGCGGTTCGGTCACGGTCTGAGGATAGATGCGCGACACTGTCCTGCGATTCGTGCACGCTCAGTTGCACTCAGCGCGACCCGGAGTGCACGAATCGCGCGCTCAGCTGAGGTGGTGCACCTCCTGCAATCCGTACACCGGCGTGGGGATGCCTTCGTAGCGCGCCTTGAGTTGCAGCGCGAGATAGAGCGAATAGTGCCGCGACTGGTGCAGGTTGCCGCCGTGGAACCACAGGTTGTCCTGCCGGGTGGGCTTCCACATGTTGCGCTGCTCGCCCTCCCATGGCCCGGGGTCCTTCAGCGTGTCGGATCCGAGGCCCCACACCTTGCCGACCTTGTCGGCGACGTCCTGCCCGATCAGGTCGGCCGCCCAACCGTTCATCGAGCCGTACCCCGTCGCGTAGACCACGACGTCGGCGGGCAGGACGGTCCCGTCGGCCAGCACCACCGAATCCTCGGTCAGATGGTCGACCTGTCCGTGGGCCAGCTTGATGCTGCCGTCGGCGATCAGATCGGAGGCGCCGACGTCGATGTAGTAGCCCGACCCGCGGCGCAGGTACTTCATGAAGAGCCCGGAGTTGTCCTCGCCCCAGTCCAGTTCGAATCCGGCGGCGGCCAGGGAGGCGTAGAAGTCCTTGTCCCGCTCGCGGATTGCGTCGTAGATTGGGATCTGGAACTCGTGCATGATTCGGTATGGCAAGGAGGCGAACGTCAGATCGGCCTTCTCGGTGGTCATTCCCGAGTTCACCGCCCGCTCCGAGTACAGGTCCCCGAGACCGAGATCCATCAACGAGTCCGACTTGACGATGTGCGTCGAGGACCGCTGCACCATCGTCACGTCGACGCCGTTCTCGACGAGCGCCTTGCAGATGTCGTGCGCCGAATTGTTGGAACCGACCACGACGGCGCGCTTGCCGACGTAGGCGTCCGGCCCGGGATGGCGACTGGAGTGGTGCTGATCGCCTTCGAACACGTCCTGGCCGGGAAACGTTGGCACGCTTGGCTTGCCGGACATTCCGGTCGCCAGCACCAGCTGCGTGGGCGTGAGCGTCAGGCGCTCGCCGTCGCGGTCCACCTCCACGGTCCAGCGCTGCTCGGCCGCGTCGAAGGACGCCGAGAGGCACGTCGTCTTCGACCAGTACGGCACCTCCATGACGCGCGTGTAGAACTCGAGCCAGTCGCCGATCTTGTCCTTGGGTGCAAACACCGGCCAGTTCTGCGGGAACGGTAGGTAGGGCAGGTGGTCGTACCAGACCGGGTCGTGCAGGCACAGCGACTTGTACCGCTTGCGCCACTGGTCGCCTGGTCGCTCGTGGCGGTCGACGACGATGGCGGGCACACCGAGCTGACGGAGCCGGGCCCCGAGCGCGATGCCGCCCTGGCCGCCGCCGACGACGAGGGTGTACGGCTGCGTGGTGTAGCCCAGCGCTCCTTCTTCGGCTTCCCGCTTCTCCGCCCAGGACCGCGTGTCGGGATCGCTGCCGTGCACGGCGCCCATCACCCGTGACGCACCCTTGGGCTCTTCGTGGTCCTTCAGCTCCTGAAGCGCGGTGAGCAGCGTCCATGCCGTGTCCGTTCCTGCGTCACTCCTCAGCCTCAGATGGCCGACGCCGCGCCCCACGGCGGTCTCGAACTCGATCCACGCGGAGACGACGCCACCCCCGTCGTCGGTCGGCGCCTCGCGGGTCCTGAATCCGATTGCGTCGGTCACGGCCGCCCGCTCGGTGAGCATGTCGGCGATGCCCTCGCGGCCCTCCACGGTCTTGATGTTCCAGGTGAAGGAGACCAGGTCGCGCCAGAACGAGTCCACGGCGAACTTTGCGACGGCGCGCTGGACGTCACGCGTGGCCAGGGCGGCTTCGAAGTCGGCGAGCCAGGCGTCGACCCGGGCCTGGGGAGTGAGCCCGGCAGTCGCCGGCTTTTCGATCGTGTCGGTCATGTGAGCCACGACACACCGTGAGGAGGGGCGGTGGCAAGAGTTGCACCGGGTTGCAACTGGCCGGGCCCGCGGCACGTGCAACGTGCTGCAACTCTTTCGGCCCGTGACACCGGTCACATAGACATGCCCAATGAAAGCAGCTGTCTACTACGGACCGAACAAGCTCGAAGTCGCCGACGTGCCCGAGCCCGAACCCACCGCGGGCACCGTCAAGGTGAAGGTCGGGTTCAATGGCATCTGCGGCACCGACCTGCACGAGTACTACGCCGGGCCCATCTTCATCCCCACCGAGCCGCATGCCCTGACCGGTCAGCAGATGCCGTTGACGATGGGACACGAGTTCTCCGGTGTCATCACCGACGTCGGCGCGGGGGTGACCGACTTCGCCGAAGGCGACCGGGTGGCGATCATGCCGGTGTACCGCTGTGGGCATTGCCCTGCCTGCAAGGCGGGCAACTTCAACATCTGCGCTCGGATCGGCTTCCAAGGGCTGTTGTCGGACGGCGGGATGGCCGAGTACACGGTGGTCCCGACCGACATGCTGCTCCGCCTGCCCGACAACGTGTCGCTCGAACTCGGCGCGCTGGTGGAGCCGATGTCGGTGGCGTATCACGCCGCCACCCTCGGCGACCCCAGTCCCGGGGGAACCGCGATGGTGTTCGG
>JAOPVF010000433.1 GCA_025963195.1 Mycobacterium sp.
GTGCTGGCGCAGATGTCCAGCGATGCGC
Organism: Mycobacterium sp.; assembly: GCA_025963195.1. GTDB lineage: Bacteria > Actinomycetota > Actinomycetes > Mycobacteriales > Mycobacteriaceae > Mycobacterium. The sequence continues at coordinate 29 of JAOPVF010000433.1, forward strand.
TCAACGAGTACATCTTCCACACCGGCACAGCCGTTTTCGCGTGCCCACCGGGATTGCGCGAAGGTGATTCGTCGGCCTACTGGGGCTCGACGCTCTTCTCCTGATCCGCCGGCTCGGGCTCGTCGTCGCTGGCTTCGTCTGTCTCAGCGGCGGTCTCGTCTTCGGGCTCTTCGGATTCTTCTGGCTCTTCGGCCTCGACCGGCTCCTCGGCCTCGACCGTCGGCCAGTGCACGCGCCACTCCTCCTCGGTGACCACGCCGAGCTGCGAGATGTAGAGAGCCTCTGGCACGTCGTCGGGCCGGCGGCTGGCGGCAACGGCATGCTCGACCTTGCGGACGGCGTCCATGAACTCCAACGTCGCCGAGCGGAGGGTGTTCTCGGCGTCGTCGCCGAGCGTCACCACGATCGACGTCATTTGCTCCGGAATCAGATCCACCGGCAGACCCGCCGCGGTGGCGCGCTGGAACACCTTCTGGGCCAACGCCAGTGCGGGCTGGCCGGTCGGCACGTCGTCCATGGTCGAGACGGCGCCCCTGTTCCGCTTCTCGTCGGCCTTGCGCTCCTCCCATTGAGCGAGCTGATCGTCGAGCGAAATCGACTCTCCGGCAAGCACGGACGGCGCGCGGTTGTTCAGCTTGCGTACCAGCGTGTCGGCGACGTCGTCGATGGTGAACGCGTGCTGCGTGGCGTCCTCGGCGATGCGGGCGTGGAACAGCACCTGCAGCAGGACGTCACCCAACTCCTCGCGAAGTTCGTTGGCGTCGCCGCTGCGCACTGCGTCGAACAGTTCGTAGGTCTCCTCGAGCAGGTACCGGCGCAACGAGTCGTGGGTCTGTTCGCTCTCCCACGGACCGGTTGTCCGCAGACGGTCCATCATCGCCACGGCGTCGACGAGCCGGTCACCGGGCTGCGGGCCTGGCGCCGAGATCACCTTCTCGCCCGCCTCGATGCGCGCCTTGACCATCGGATGGTTGGGATCCGAGGACAGCAACACCGGCGCGTCCTCGCCGTCGTAGGCCGGCCGCGCCGCAGGCAACGACCAGGGCACCTTGACGGGCATCTCCTCGGTGTACTGCACGTCGCCCACGAGCAGCGCGATGGCGTCCACCGGGACGAGCGAGGGACGGCGCGGATCGACCAGTACGACGGTCATCGCACTCGGCGCTGCTCGTTCATCGGTTCCCTTTGCTCTTCGCGGGGCGCTGATCGCCACCTCGGGTGAGCTTCGTTATATCAACATCTGCCTGCGGTTTACCATCCAGCGCCAATAGCAAACCAGCTACCACGCGCACCAACTCGAGATCACGGACCCGGGGCGCGCCGATGTTGGTACCCGTCCGCGGGATGGGCATCACCACGGTCGACGTGGTCGCACGGAAGGTCGCGCTCGGGTACATCCGCTTGAGCCGAAGTTGCTGGGAATCCATCAGCGGCAGCGGCGCGATGCGCACGTTCGCCTCCGATATCGAGCTCACCTCGGTGACGCCGTACTCGCGGCACAGCAGCCGCAGCCGGGCCAGCGCGACCAGACGCTCGGCCGGTTCTGGCAGCGGCCCGTACCGGTCGACGAGCTCCTCGACCACCGCGGCGATGCCTGCGTCGTCCGGTGCCGCAGCCAGCCTGCGGTAACCCTCCAGCCTCAGTCGGTCGCTGCCGATGTAGTCGGGTGGCAGGTGCGCGTCGACCGGCAGGTCGATGCGGACGTCCTTCGGTTCCTCAACGGCGGCAACGGTTCCGCCGTCCACCACGGCGCGGTACGCCTCCACGGCCTCGCCGACCAGCCGCACGTACAGGTCGAAGCCCACGCCCGCGACGTGGCCGGACTGTTCTGCGCCGAGCACGTTTCCCGCGCCGCGGATCTCGAGGTCCTTCATCGCGACGGCCATGCCCGCGCCCAGCTCGTTGTTCTGCGCGATGGTGGCCAGCCGGTCGTAGGCGGTCTCGGTCAGCGGCACCTCTGGCGGATACAGCATGTAGGCGTAGCCGCGCTCGCGGCTGCGGCCAACCCGGCCCCGCAGCTGATGTAGCTGTGACAGGCCGAACGTGTCGGCTCGCTCGACGATCAAGGTGTTCGCGTTGGAGATGTCCAGACCGGTTTCGACGATCGTGGTGCACACCAGGATGTCGAATTCCCGGTTCCAGAACCCCTCGACTGTGCGTTCCAACACCTCTTCGCCCATCTGACCGTGCGCAACGACGACGCGCGCCTCCGGCACCAGCGCCCTGACCTTGGCGGCCGCGGCGTCGATGGAGCGCACGCGGTTGTGGATGTAGAAGGCCTGGCCGTCGCGCAACAACTCGCGCCGCAGCGCTGCGGCCACCTGCTTGTCGTCCTGCGGCCCGACGTAGGTGAGCACCGGAAAGCGCTCCTCGGGCGGGGTGAGGATCGTCGACATCTCACGGATGCCTGCCAGGCTCATCTCCAACGTGCGCGGGATCGGGGTGGCGCTCATGGTCAGCACGTCGACGTGGGTGCGCATCGACTTGATGTGCTCCTTGTGCTCGACGCCGAACCGCTGCTCCTCGTCGACCACGACCAGGCCGAGGTCCTTCCAGGTGACACCGGTCTGCAATAGGCGGTGGGTACCGATGACGATGTCGACCGAGCCGTCCTTCATGCCCGCGAGCACGGCGCGCGAGTCGGCCGGGTCGGTGAACCGCGACAACCCCTTCACGGTGACCGGGAAACCGGCCATTCGCTGGCTGAACGTCTGCAGGTGCTGATCGGCCAGCAGCGTCGTTGGCACCAGGATGGCGGCCTGCTTGCCCGCCTGCACCGCCTTGAACGCCGCGCGCACCGCGATCTCGGTCTTGCCGTAGCCGACGTCACCGCAGATCACCCGGTCCATCGGGACGGGCTTCTCCATGTCGGACTTGACGTCGTTGATGGCGGTCAGCTGATCGATGGTCTCGGTGAACCCGAACGCGTCCTCCATCTCGGCCTGCCACGGAGTGTCCGGGCCGAATGCGTATCCGGGCGCGGCCTGGCGCTTGGCGTACAGCGTCACCAACTCGCTGGCGATCTCCCGCACCGCGCGCCGTGCCTTGGTCTTGGTGTTGGTCCAGTCGCTTCCGCCGAGCTTGCTCAGGCTGGGTTCCGTGCCGCCGACGTAGCGGGACAGTTGATCCAGCGAGTCCATCGGCACGAAGAGCTTGTCCGTGTTTTTCGCACCCGCTCCCGACTTCTTCGCCGATGCGTACTCGAGCACCAGGTACTCACGCCGCGCGCCGCCGACGATGCGTTCGGTCATCTCGACGAACCGCCCGATGCCGTGCTGGTCGTGCACCACCAGATCGCCCGCGGTCAGCGCCAGCGGGTCGACCACGTTGCGCCGCTTGGCCGCCAGCCGCTTGCCCTCGGTGGCCGCGGCGCGGTTGCCGGTCAGATCGGTCTCGGTGATGATCACCAAGTTGGCGCCAGGTAACACCACACCGTCCCGCAGCGGCCCCTTGAGCACCCCAACCACACCGGGCTTCGGCGTGGCACCGGGCTCCAAAAGAGCTGCGGGAGTATCGGCTTCGCCCAACTGCTCGACGACGCGTTGCGCGGTGCCCGAGCCTGGGGTGACGACGGCGGCGAATCCGCCGGTCGCGACGTGGGCCCGCAGCATCGCGAACAGCTCGTCGACGTCGTGCTGTTGACCGCGCGTGGACGGGGACGGCCGGACGTCGATCTCGAGGGCCGACTCGCTGCTGAGCTGGCTCAGCGTCCACCACGGATGGCCGCTGGCGACGGCACCGGAGCGCGCCTCGTCGAGGGCGCGGAAACCCGAGCCGCCCAGCTGCTCGATGTCGATGGGCGCGTCCCCGCCCATCGCGGCCACCGACCACGACGCCTCGAGGAACTCGCGGCCCGTCTTGATCAGATCGCCTGCCCGGGTGCGCACCTTCTCCGGGTCGCACACCAGCACCGGCGTGCCGTCGGGCAGGTGGTCGTGCAGCAGCGTGAGTTCGGTCGGCCGAAGCACCGGCAGCAGCGCCTCCATACCGTCCACCGGGATGCCCTCTGCGAGCTTGGTGAGCATGTCGGCCAGGGTGTCGCCGACGCGGTTCTCCACGACCGGTATCTGGGCTGCCAGCGCGGCGGCGTTCTGGCGCACGTCATCGGTGAGCAGCAGTTCGCGGCACGGCACGGCAACCACGTCGACGACGGTGATCTCCGGGATGGTGCGCTGATCGGCGACCGAAAACATCCGCATCTCGGACACCTCGTCGCCCCAGAACTCGACGCGCACCGGGTGCTCGGCGGTGGGCGGGAACAGGTCGAGAATGCCGCCGCGGACCGCGAACTCGCCCCGCTTGCCGACCATGTCGACCCGGGTATAGGCCAGCGTCACCAACCGTTCGATCACTGAGTCGAATGCTTCTTCGGCACCCACCGCCAACGTCACCGGCTCGATTTGGGCCAGGTCGGGCGCCATCGGCTGCAGCAGCGAACGCGCCGCGGTGACCACCACCCGCAGCGGCGGCCCCAACCGGGCATCGTCGGGATGGGCCAGCCTGCGCAACACCATCATTCGGGCACCGACGGTCTCAACGCCCGGCGACAGCCGTTCGTGCGGCAGAGTCTCCCATGACGGGAACAGCGTCACCGCATCACCAAGCACACCGCGCAGTTCGCCGGTCAGGTCGTCGGCCTCCCGGCCGGTGGCAGTGACGACGAGCAGCGGGTCCGTCCTGGCCAAGGCGCTTGCGACGAACAGCCGCGAGCCGATGGGGCCCACCATGGCCAATTCCGCGGGCCGGTCGGCGGCTCGGTCGGTGAGGTCGGTGAAGGTGGGAGCGGTCAATGCGAGTTCGACGAGCCCGGCAATCGGGGTTTGGGCAGCCGTGTGCCCCACTGCGGTCATGATCTCCTCATTCTATGAGGACGGACGACGTCAAAATTTCGGCGCCCGGCAGTAGGAGACCGTCAAGATTGCCGAACGCCAGGTAAACCGCGCGCACCGTGGAAAACGTGACTCTTCTCGATGTAATGCCGTCGCTACACCACGCCGCCGCAATGCGCGTCGACCCGGACCTCTGGCCACTGACCACGCGGGTGGACGTCGAAGGCAGGCTGTGCGTCGGCGGCGTCGCGCTCAACGACATCGCCGACCAGTTCGGCACACCGGCCTACGTTCTCGACGAGGCCGACTTCCGGTACCGCATCCGCCGCTACCGGGCCGCGCTGCCAGGGGTGCGGATCACCTACGCGGGCAAGGCGCTGCTGACCAAGCAGGTCGCGCGGTGGGTGGCCGACGAAGGGCTTGGCCTGGACGTGTGCTCGCCTGCCGAACTGGCCACCGGCCTGACAGGCGGCGTGGATCCCCGCAGCATCGTCGTGCACGGCAACGCCAAGACCACCGGTGAACTGCGGGCCGCCGCCAATGCGGGCGTTGGTCGCATCGTCATCGACTGCGGCACCGAGATCGCCATGCTGGCCAGTCAGTTGCATCGGCCACAGGAGGTCCTGATCCGGGTGGCACCCGGCATCGACATCCACGGCCATGCCGCGGTGACCACCGGCATCGTCGACCAGAAGTTCGGCTTCGCGGTCGCCGAAGGGCAGGCCGCCCTCGCCGTGCGCCGCGTGCTCGATCAGCCGCTGCTGCGGTTGGCCGGGTTGCACTGCCACCTCGGCTCGCAGGTCACCGACCCCGCCCCGTACGGCGAGGCGATCGGGACGATGGTGGCGCTGATGGCCGACGTCCGCACCCAATACGGCGTGGTGCTGACCGAGCTGAACATCGGCGGCGGCCACGGCGTGCCCTACGTCGCAGGTGACGGCGAACTCGACCTCGACGAGCTGGCAAGGGTCATCGACGACGCACTCGACCAGGCCTGTGCCGCCGAGCGCTTCCCGCGGCCGAAGGTCGTGGTGGAGCCCGGCCGCGCGATAGCTGCACGCGCAGGGCTGACCTGCTACCGCGTGGTGTCGGTGAAGCATCGGCCCGGCGGTCGCACGTTCGTCGCGGTGGACGGTGGCATGGGCGACAACCCGCGGGTGGCGCTCTACGGCGCCCGGTACACGGTGACCGTCGCCAATCGCCATCCCCTCGGCCCGACCCAGACCGTGACCGTCGTCGGCAGGAACTGCGAGGCAGGCGACGTCGTCGCCAACGACGTGCAGCTGGCCGCCGACCTACACCCCGGCGACCTGCTAGCCGTCGCCTGCACCGGCGCCTATCACCACAGCATGGCGTCGACGTTCAACATGGTCGGGCGGCCGCCGGTGGTGGCGGTCCGCGACGGCCTGGTCCGCGAATTGGTCCGGCGGGAGACGACGGCCGACCTGCTCCTCCGTGACTTGGGCTAGAGCTACTCCTGCAGGCGCGGGTCGGCCTCGAGGTGGGTGAGCCCGTTCCACATCAAGTTGACCAGGTGCGCGGCCACGACTTCCTTCTTGGGCTCCCTGGTGTCCAGCCACCACTGCGCGGTCATCGACACCGAACCCACCAGCGCCTGGGCGTACAGCGGCGCGAGTTCGGGATCGAGGCCGCGGCGGGAGAAGTCGCCGGCCAGGATCGACGCCACCTGCGACACGGCGTCGTTGAGCAAGCTGGAGTAAGTGCCCGACGCGATGCTCGCAGGTGAGTCGCGGATCAGGATCCGGAAGCCGTCGGTGCGCTCTTCGACGTAGGTCAGAAGCGCCAGCGCCACCCGCTCGACGCGGACCCTGGAGCGGTTGTTGGTCAGCGACGACGTGATGCCGTCGAGAAGGGCCGACATCTCACGGTCCACCACGACCGCGTACAGCCCTTCCTTGCCGCCGAAGTGTTCGTAGACGACGGGCTTGGATACGTTCGCGCGCTGGGCGATCTCCTCGATGGAGGTGGCGTCGTATCCGCGCTGGGCGAACAGCGACTTGGCGATCTCGACGAGTTGCTGACGGCGCTCGGTGCCAGTCATGCGCGCGCGGGGTGCGCGCGCTTCCTTCTCCGGTGCGGCCACGGTGTGAGCGTAATCCTCGGAGCTCCCCGCCCAACGGTTCGACTAAAGTCACACCGACGGTCCGTCGTGGTGTAATCGGCAGCACCTCTGATTTTGGTTCAGATAGTTCAGGTTCGAGTCCTGGCGACGGAGCAGCGAGCGAGGCTTGCCGAGCGACTATCGGCTCCGTGCAAGCCATCGGTGCTGGAAGGCAGGTCGATGACCACACGAGGCGAGGCCGCCGTGATCGTCATGGCCGCCGGTGCCGGCGGCCGGATGCGGTCGGACACCCCGAAGGTGCTGCACACCTTGGCGGGCCGCAGCATTCTGTCGCACGCCCTGCACGCCGTCGCGAAGGTCGCCCCGCAGCACGTCGTCGTGGTGGTCGGTCAGGACCGCGAGCTGGTGTCGGCCGCCGTCGGCGCGCTCGCCGACCGACTGGGCCGTCGAATCGACATCGCCGTTCAGGAACAGCAACTGGGCACCGGCCATGCCGTCGGGTGCGGGTTGACCGCGCTGCCCGACGACTTCGACGGCACCGTGGTGGTCCTCTCCGGTGACGTCCCACTGCTCGACGCGCCCACCCTTGCCGACCTGATCGACTCGCACGGCGCCGAATCCGCGGCGGCCACGGTGCTGACCACGACGGTGCCGGACCCGACGGGTTACGGCCGCATCCTGCACACCCAGGACCGCGAGGTGATCGGCATCGTCGAACAAGCCGACGCCACCCGCTCGCAGCAGGAGATCCGCGAGATCAACGCCGGTGTGTACGCGTTCGACACCGCTTCGCTGCGCTCGGCGCTGAGCCGGTTGAGTTCCAACAACGCCCAGAGCGAGCTCTACATCACCGACGTCGTCTCGATCGTCCGTCAGGACGGCGACGTGGTGCGGGCACGCCACGTCGACGACAGCGCGCTGGTCGCGGGCATCAACGACCGGGTGCAGCTCTCCTACCTGGCCGCCGAGCTCAACCGCCGCATCGTTGCTGGTCACCAACGCAGCGGCGTCACGGTCATCGACCCAGCCAGCACGTGGATCGACGTCGACGTCACCGTCGGCCGCGACACCGTCATCCGGCCGGGCACCCAGCTTCTCGGCACCACCGAGATCGGGATGAACTGCGAGATCGGCCCCGACACCACGCTGACCGACGTCGAGGTCGGCGATGGTGCGTCGGTGATCCGTACGCACGGGCAGCTGGCTGTCATCGGCCCGGGTGCCACCGTTGGACCCTTCGCCTACCTGCGGCCCAGCACCGAGTTGGGCGCCGATGGCAATCTCTGCTCGTTCGTCGAGTCCTAGAACTCCGTCTTCGGCGCGTGCACCAAGGTGCCGCTCCTGACCTACGTCGGCTATGCCGAGATCGGCGAGCACTCCAACATCGGCGCGTCGAGCGTCTTCGTCAACTACGACGGAGAAACCAAGCGGCGCACCAAGATCGGGTCCCACGTCCGCACCGGATCGGACACCATGTTCGTCGCGCCGGTGACGATCGGCGACGGCGCGTACACCGGCGCGGGCACGGTCATCCGCGAGGACGTCCCGCCGGGGGCGCTCGCGATATCGGCCGGTCCGCAGCGCAACATCGAGGGCTGGGTGGTGCAGAAGCGGCCCGGCAGTGAAGCGGCAGCCGCGGCGGAGGCCGCAAATCAGGCAGAGGCGGCGCTGGAGGCCGACGCGGCCGCCGTCGACCACGGGCCTGGTGACGACCCAGACGACGGCTGATTCGTATTCCGTTTGTTGGCATTCTGGTAACCCGGCAACGCGCCGCGGGCAACGCTACGTACGATTGCCCCGTATCGCTCCCCGACCGCGAAGGCAGTACCACTGTGGGCACGGACTGGACCGACAACCGCAAGAACCTGATGTTGTTCTCGGGTCGAGCGCACCCCGAACTCGCCCAACAGGTGGCCAAGGAGCTCGACGTCGAGGTCACCGCTCAAACGGCGCGCGACTTCGCCAACGGCGAGATCTTCGTCCGGTTCGAGGAGTCGGTGCGTGGCAGCGACGCATTCGTGCTGCAGAGCCATCCAGCGCCGCTGAACCATTGGCTGATGGAACAGCTCCTCATGATCGACGCGCTGAAGCGCGGTAGCGCCAAGCGCATCACCGCGATCCTGCCGTTCTATCCGTACGCGCGACAGGACAAGAAGCACCGCGGCCGCGAACCGATCTCGGCACGCCTGGTCGCCGACCTCTACAAGACGGCGGGCGCCGACCGGATCCTCACGGTCGACCTGCACACCGACCAGATTCAAGGCTTCTTCGACGGTCCCGTGGACCACATGCGCGGGCAGTCGCTGCTGTGCGGATACATCGCCGACAACTACGCCGACCACGACATGGTCGTGGTCTCCCCCGACTCGGGCCGAGTGCGCGTCGCCGAGAAGTGGGCGGACTCCCTTGGCGGCGTGCCGCTGGCGTTCATTCACAAGACGCGCGACCCGCTGGTGCCCAACCAGGTGAAGTCCAACCGCGTCGTCGGCGACGTCAAGGGCAAGACCTGCATCATCACCGACGACATGATCGACACCGGCGGCACCATCGCCGGTGCGGTCAAGCTCCTCAAGGAGAACGGCGCGAACGACGTCGTCATCGCCGCAACGCACGGCGTGCTGTCCGACCCCGCGTCGCAGCGACTGGCCGACTCCGGCGCGCGCGAGGTGATCGTCACCAATACGCTGCCGATCGGCGAGGACAAGCAGTTCCCGCAGCTGACCGTGCTGTCGATCGCTCCGCTACTGGCAAGCACCATCCGCGCGGTGTTCGAGAACGGCTCCGTCACAGGGCTTTTCGACGGGTCGGCCTAGATGGGCCCTTCCGCCGAAGGTCGGCGCCGGGGCGCCTCCGCGGGGACCATCTATCACAACCCCAAGTGCACGACGTCCCGCAAGACGCTGGACCTGCTGCGCGACAACGGGATAGAGCCGAATGTCGTGCTGTACCTCAAGACCCCGCCATCGCGCGCAGAGCTGAAGAAGATGATCGCCGACGCCGGCATCGACGTCCGTACCGCCGTCCGCAAGCGCGAGGCGCTGTACGCCGAGCTCGGTCTTGCCGACGCCTCCGACGACCAACTGCTCGACGCCATGGCTGAGCACCCGATCCTCATCGAGCGCCCCTTCGTGACGACCGTCAAGGGCACCCGACTGGCCCGGCCGATCGATTCCGTGCGCGAGATTCTGTGACCCGCTGGTTGCCGTCGGTGGCCATGGCCGCTGTGGTCGTCACTGCCGCCGTGGGCTGCGGCCCCCCGACGCCCAACTACCAGTCGATCTGGTCGACCACCCCCACCACGACGACCACCACCAACACCGAAGTGCCGGTGCCCCTGTCGACGTATCTGGAGAACCTCGGCGTCACCGGTGCGCCGGTCGCGCCCGACAAGCTGACCGACCTGACGGTGTCCTTCCCAACCCCGCCCGGCTGGGCGCCATATGCCAACCCGAATCTCTCCCCCGGCACCCGCATGATCGCCAAGGGCGACACCTACCCGACCGTGATGCTGCTGGTGTTCCAGCTGACGGGTGACTTCGACGTCGCGGATGCGCTCAAGCACGCCAACGCGGACGCCGAGATGTCGGACAACTTCAAGAAACTCAACGACTCCACCGACAACTACCGCGGTTTCCCTTCGTCGATGATCGAGGGCACCTACGACCTCAACGGCAAGCGCATGCAGAGCTACAACCGCGTCGTGATCGCCACCGGCACCCCCGTACGCCCGAACGTGCCGGGGCTCAAGTATCTGGTCCAGTTCACGATCACGAGCTTCGCCGACCAGGCCGTCGCGAATGGACCCGACATCGAGGCGATCCTGAGGGGATTCGTGGTCAGGGCCAAGTAGGCCTCGACGGTCACTACGCTTTGCCCCATGAGCGAATGGACCGCCGCCGACCTCCCCTCCTTCGCCGGCCGCACCGTCATCGTGACCGGCGCCAACAGCGGCCTCGGCGAGGTGACGGCGCGTGAGCTCGCCCGCGTCGGCGCCAAGGTGGTGCTCGCCGTCCGCAACACCGCCAAGGGGGATGCGGCCGCGTCGGGCATGACCGGGGAGGTCAATGGGGCGAGCGGAGCGACGGGAAGAGTTGAGGTCCGCCAGCTCGACCTGCAGGATCTGGCCTCGGTGCGGGCCTTCGCCGCCGGTGTGGACGGCGTCGACGTGCTGGTCAACAACGCAGGCATCATGGCCGTGCCGTACGCGCAGACCGTCGACGGGTTCGAGAGCCAGATCGGCACCAACCACCTCGGCCACTTCGCGCTGACCAACCTGCTGCTGCCCAAGGTGACCGACCGGGTGGTGACGGTGTCGTCGATGATGCACCTGCTCGGCAAGATCAGCCTCAAGGATCTGAACTGGAAGTCGCGCCCCTACTCCGCGTGGCTGGGCTACGGCCAGTCCAAGCTGGCCAACCTGCTGTTCACCAAGGAGCTGCAGCGCAGGCTCGACGCCGCTGGGTCGACCGTGAAGTCGCTCGCCGCGCATCCCGGCTACTCCGCGACCAACCTGCAGTCACACTCGGCTGGCGCCTTCGGCCGGGTCTTCGAGGCGGGCAATCGGATCATGGCCACCGACGCCGACTTCGGTGCTCGCCAGACTCTCTACGCGGTATCGCAGGACCTTCCCGGCAACAGCTTCATCGGCCCGAAGTTCGCCATGCGCGGCCCGACCGGAACCGTCGCACACCGCAGCCCGCTGGCGCGCGACGCCAACATGGCGACTGCGCTCTGGGAGCTGTCCGAGCAGCTCACGGACACCACGTTGCGCCTCTGATTTTCGCTGAAGCCGCTGTTTGCGCTAACCTTGCTGGCGATCACGGCGAGGGTGGCTTCGGTTCTTCTGAGAGAGTCACCGTTATCGACGGGAACCGATCCGCAGCCCCGCTGCTTCGAGTCGCCCTTGCCGCGCCAATCTTCAAACCGGCACAGGAGCTGACAACATGGCCAAGACCCAGGCCCACACCGCGAACAATCTGACCGCAGAGGTCCGCGCCAAGACGGGCAAGGGCGCGTCGCGTCGCGCCCGCCGCGACGGCAAGGTGCCCGCCGTGCTGTACGGCCACGGCGCCGACCCACAGCACCTGACGCTGCAGGCCCGCGAGTTCGCCGCCGTGCTGCGCAACTTCGGCACCAACGCGGTGCTGACCCTCGACATCGACGGCAAGGAAGCCCTTGCGCTGCCGAAGCAGATCGAAATCCACCCGATCCGCCGCAATATCCAGCACGTCGACCTGATCATCGTCCGTCGCGGCGAGCGCGTGACCGTCGAGATCAACGTCGTCGTCGAAGGCGATGCAGGCCCCGACACCCTGGTCAACCAGGAGTCGAACACGATCGAGATCGAGTCCGACGCCATGTCGATCCCCGAGAGCCTCACGCTGTCGGTCGAGGGCATCGCCGCCGGCACGCAGTTCCTTGCCTCGCAGATTCCGCTGCCCGACGGCGTCACGCTGATCTCCGATCCCGAGCTGCTCGTGATCAACGTCATCCCGGCGCCGACCGCCGACGACCTCGAGTCCGAGGGCGCGGGCGTCGCCACCGAGACCGCTGACGCGGGCGAGGCAGCGGACGGAGCCGACGAGGCCCCCGCCGAAGCCGACTCCGAATAACTTCGGGTCGGACGGGACCCCTGTCGTGGCCGAACCGCTACTGGTGGTCGGTCTCGGCAACCCCGGACCGGACTACGCCAAGACCCGACACAACCTCGGGTTCATGGTCGCCGACGTCCTCGCCGACCGCATCGGCTCGGGGTTCAAGGTGCACAAGCGCTCCGGCGCCGAGGTGGCGACCGGCCGGATCGCAGGCAGGTCGGTGGTGCTGGCCAAGCCGCGCACGTACATGAACGAGTCGGGCCGCCAGGTCGGGCCGCTGGCCAAGTTCTACTCCGTGTCGCCGGCCGACGTGGTCATCCTGCACGACGAACTCGACATCGACTTCGGCCGGATCCGGCTCAAGTTCGGCGGCGGGGTGGCCGGTCACAACGGCCTGCGCTCGGTATCATCGGCGTTGGGTACCAACGACTTCCAGCGCGTCCGGATCGGCGTCGGGCGTCCCCCCGGCCGCAAGTCGGGGGCGACGTTCGTGCTGGAGAACTTCAGCGCCACCGAGCGGCCGGAGGTGCCGACCATCTGCGAGCAGGCCGCCGACGCCACCGAGCTTCTGATCGAGCTCGGGCTCGAGCCCGCCCAGAACACCGTGCACGCCTGGGGCTAGCTGCCCTTCCTGCGAGCGCTTGCGGATGCGCTAGCCCCTGCCGCTGATGCCGCTGTCCACCACTTTGACGGTCTTGTGGGGGTAGCGCTTCTCGGCATGCTCCTTGGCTTCCGAGTTCGGCAGGACGTACAGCGTCTCCCGCTTGTCCTGCAGCGGTTTGAGGACCAGGTCCATGAAGCCCTTGCGATCGTCGAGAAAGGGCTCGATGACGTCCTCGCCCGCCGGGCACACGGCCAGGCAGTACGCGGCCTTGTAGTTCGCCTTGAACGACAGGCTCTGCCACATCGACGCGTTCTCCGAATCGCTCACCCTGGACCGGAAGTCGGCCGCGTCCTCGCTGTCGGCGATGGTCTGCGCCCAGTCGGTGAAGCCGCCCATGAACTCGCGGTAGTTGTGCACCGAACACGCGACGAAGTCGAAGTCACCGTTCTTCTTGATCGCCCCGACCGGGCACGCGGCGACGCACAGCTTGCACTCCAGGCACGGTGAGTAGTCCAGCGGCTCACCGTAACTACTGATCGGCGCGTCTACCAAGACGGTGCCCAGCAGGATGAAGTTGCCGAACTTCGGATGGATCACGTTGCGGTGGATGCCCATCACACCTAGGCCGGAGGCAACGGCGACGGGCTTGTGCGCAACCACCCATATCCGGCCGGGATAGTTGGCCATCTCCATCGGGAAGGCCATCGCCGGGTTGATCGCGCGGTGGCCAGCATCCTCCAACGCACGTGTGATCCGTTGTGCCGCTTCGTTCATGATCTCGCCGCCGCGATGGAATTCCTGATTGGCCACACTGCGCGCGGCCGACCGGACGTTGTCGCGGTTCATCTTCACGACAAGGGAGACGTAGCTCTTCGTTCCCGGCAGCGCGCCCTCGACGTGCTCCACCTCGGACGCCAGTGCCGGATTGTCCACGCCGGCGAACGCGACGTCGTCGACGCCGGCCTCCAGGCAGACGTTGCGCAGCCACTCCGCGTCGATCACGCCGGGCGGTTCCGACCTATGGCCCATCATCTTTTGGACGGTCGGGTGCTCGGCGAGGCGTGGCGAGATCTTGCGGGCTGGGCTCATGCCATCTAAGTATAGCCAACTATACCTAGATGTTGGGTGACGGCCCTCACCCGCCCGTAGAGATTCCGTAGGAATCCTCGTCGAACCGCCATGCCAGGCGTAGACCTGAATGTATGAGCACGACGATTCACCGCCCCCGTTGGCAGCGCCTGATCGACAGCGGCCGCACCTGGGGCTCGTTGGGCATCTCGCCATGCCGCTACGGCGTCACCCGCCATCAACTGGTGGTCTTCCCGCCAGGACTCTCACCCGACGAGCGGGTGCTGCTACGACTGTGGCGGTCATGGCCGATCTGGGGAACGCTGACGTGGCTGACCCTGGAGATGTTGCTGGTTCCCACCATCGGACCGAACTCCGCCTTCGCCATCTCCACGGTCATCGCCGTGGGCGGCGGCTTGCTGGCCATGGCGATGACCAAAGCCAACCGCACCAGGGTCCGGACGCTGACCGTGGTGCGGATGGCGGGTTTCACCGATCCGGTGGCCGCCGAGGCGTGGTCCGAGCTGTACGCGCTGGCTTGCCAATTGGGCGAAGCCGACCGCGCACGCGATGCCGGTGAGATGAGCTCGGTCGAGCACGAGGCCGTAGTGTGGCAGGTTTACGACGACATGGCGGTTTCCGCGCGCCCCTAGTCCGCGGTCCGGCATTCTCAACTGCGTTGTTCGCGGACCGGCGGCACCTGACCGGCCGGCGGCGGGGCGGGATACCACTCCTCCGGTTCTGGCCAGACGAAGCCGGAGGGGATCGAGTACGTCTCGAAGGTGGTGCCCGTGGCGGCGGCGGTGTCGAAGAACCCGAAGCCGTTGAGATCCATGAACCGCCCGGCCTGAACGAGTGGGAAGCCACGGCCGGTGAACTCGGCCAGCCGCTCGTCCCATGGCCGTTCCTCGCAGTCGAACGCGACGTGCTCCGGCATCGGCGAAGCACACTCTGATCGCGTAGTCGGCCGGCGCACCGCGGTAGGTGCGCTCGGTCACCGTCGCCGAGTCGAACGTGTACACCCGCCAGGGCCCGATGCCCAACCGCACCAGGCCCTCCATCGACTTGCGGTAATCGGCTGTCACGAAGCAGATCTCGATGAGTTTGCCGAGGAAACCGTTGGACAACTGGGTCGCACTCAGCACCGACGGCAGTTGGTCGGCGGCGGTCATGCGCGCACCGCCCGTCGTGCCAGCACGAAGTACAGCACACCGGCGACGACGCCGCCCGACAGCCAGGAGAAGTCGGTGTTGCCAAGCGACGTCGCCAACGGGCCCTGCATGACGGGAACCAGCCCGTACTGCCATGCCCAGCCGGCGACCAGCCCGGCCGCGAGACTGAGCAGACCGCTCCAGTCGAAGTTGGGATACTCGGCCGGCGCGTACAGCGACGAAACATCCAGTGCGCCACGGCGGATCACCCAGTAGTCCACCAGCATGATCGCGGCCCAGGGGCTGATCCAGACCAGGATGGACACCATCCAGTTGTCGAACGCGTGCGCGAAGCTGTCGGCCTCGACGAACACCGCCAGCACCGCCGAGGCCACCACGCCCGCGATCAGGGTGACCTTCCAACGCGCGGCGCGCACCCCGATGGACAGGGCCGCCAGTGAGCAGGAGTACAGGTTGAGGATGTTCGTGGCGATCGGCCCGTGGATGAGCAGCAGCAGAACCGGTATGGCCGTCACGCCGAATGTGCTGACCACCAACGTCGATGGATCACTGCCATTGCCTGCGCTCGCGAGGCAGGCACCGAGCGCGGCCAGCCACACCGTCGGGATGTACATGCCCAGCGCCGACGACCAGAACACCGCTTTCGAGGTCGCACCGACCCGCACGAAGCGGCTGTAGTCCGAGGCATAGGGAATCCAGGTCAGGCCCCAGCCGATGCCGATGGCGGTGAGCAATTGGGTGACGGCGGTGAACTTGGCCCCTGGTTCGACCGCCGTGCCCGAAAGGGTCCAGTCGACGTCGGTGGTCGCCATCGCCAGCACCGTCATGAGCGCCATCACCACGACCGTGACGGGCACGGTGTACTTCTCGAAGCTGCGGATGGCGTAGAAGCCGTACAGCGCCAGGCCGAGCTGGATCGCCATGATGGCCGCGGCGACGGCGAAGTCCAGCCACGGCGTCTCACCGACCCCGAACTCCGCAAGGATCGCGAGAACGAGGTCGAGCACCACCCAGGTATTGACGCCCACCCAGCCCATCGTCAGGACGAACTGGACCACTCCGGGCAGCATCGATCCGTAGCGGCCGAAGGGTGCCCGTCCGAGGACCATCTGGTTCACCGCGGTGCGGTGCCCGATGACGTTGAAGGCGCCGAAGACAGCACATCCGATGACGTTGCCGAGCACCACCACCAGCAGGGTCTCGATCAGGCTGAGCCCCAACGTGATACCCAGTGCGCCCAACACCCAGTTGATCGGCGCGATGTTCGCGCCCGACCAAATCCAGAACAATTCCCATGGGGAGCAGTCCCGGCTTCCTTCGGGTATCGGCTCGATTCCGTGCGCATCGAACGGGACGCCGCCGTCGTCGGATGCAGCGGTGACCGTGGTGGTCGGTGTGTCGATCGGACTGGTTGACATTGGAAGCTCCTCACGTGGCTTCCGCTCATCGAAACACCACCGAAGCGCGCCGAGCAGTGTATAAACATCCACTACTAGCCCATGTGATTGGACGTAACCACACCGTGCTCAGTTTGGAAGCGCTCGTCGACGACCCGGCGCTTGAGCTGACCCTGGTGGTCCCCGGCCCGCCCGGTGCGATCCGCCGAGAAGTGCTGTGGTTGCACAACACGGAACTGCCCGACCCGTCGCCGTACGTCAGAGCGACGGAGTTGGTGCTCACCAACGGCTTGTGGCGCGACACCGTCACCGCCGAGCGGTTCGTCGCAGCACTCCAACGCGCCCGCGCAGCGGGTCTGGTCTTCGGACTCACGGAGCAGACTCCGCATCCGCCAACCGATCTCGTCGACGCCTGCACCACGGCCGACATGCCGCTGGCGTCGGTGTCCATCGCCGTGCCGTTCACCGCGGTCACCCAGGCGGCGGCACGCCTCCAGGGCGAGTCCCGCCAGGAGGCGCTCGCAGGCCTGGTACGCCGCGGAAACGCGTTGGCGACGTCGATCTCCCGCGGCGGCGGCGCCGAGGGCGTCCTCGACGTGTTGCGCAGAGACCACGACCTGCCACTGGTCGTGGTGGATCGGCTGGGGCGACGCCTGGCCGGTGACAGTGGAGATGCCGACGTCGATCGCGCGGCCGCCGAAGCACTTTCCCGTCGGCCGCCGCCCCTGGAAGTCGACTTGCCAGGCATCGGCACCGCATCGCTGTTCCTCGTGGAGGGCGCTATGGGCGACGTCGACGCAGGCGTGTTCTGCCTGCGGCCCCTGCGCGATCTGTCCTCCGAGGAACGCGATGGCATCGAACAGGCCGCCAGGTTCCTCAGTCTGGAAGTCACCAAACAACAAGCGCTGCAGGCGATCGAATCACGGTTTTCCAGCGAGTTGTTGGAGATGATCCTCTCCGGACCGGCGCGGGCTGCCGACGTGCCGGAGAGATTGCGCGCCTTCGGAATCGATCCATCCGGGCAGTTGGCAGTTCTCACGATGATCGTCGGCGACGACCGGCTGCGTCCGAGCGGCTCGACCGACGAGATCGAAGCCTTCTTCACCCGACGGGCCATCCCGGCCGTGGTCGCGGCAGGCAGCCAGGACACGGTGGCCGTGATCCCTTGGGGCAGGCCGATTTCCGAGCTCGTCGAGCTGGCCGAGGCTCTGACCGAGGATGTCGCCAGACGCTTTCCCGACCACCGCTCCGTCGTCGGCGTTGGCGACCTGGCCGCCGACTCGACGGGGTTGCGCGAGCCGCTGATCCGCTCACGGGAGGTATGCCAGGTCCTCCGTCGTCGCGCGACCGGACCTCGTGTGGGAACCTTCACCGACGTCGGTACGCATCGCATGCTGCTGGGCTTGCACGACCGGAATATCCTGCGGCGCTTCGCCGATGACGTTCTCGGCCCCCTGAGGGCGAACGACGAGCAGAACGGCACCGAGCTCGAACGCACGCTGCGTGCCTTCCTCGGCAACGACGGCCACTGGTCGAGCACGGCGGGCGAGCTCTACGTGCACGTCAACACGCTGCGCAATCGGGTGGCGCGGATCGGCGAGCTGACCGGCCGCGACGTGACCAGGCTGCAGGACCGGGTGGACCTGTTCCTTGCTCTCGAGGCCGACGCGCTGAGCTGACCGCTAGTCCGGATACACGTCGGGCGTGAACGCCGGGCGCGTCACCGCGCGGGGCGCAAGTGTCGGATCCGAGCCGGCGTCCTCGGCGACGTCGCGGCAGCGCGCGAACCGCACGTCGCCGAGCTCGAGTGCGTGCTCGATGAACCCGCGTAGGGCGACGATCCGGCCAGGACGTCCCGAGAGAAACGGATGGACACAGAGATTGAACAGGCATTGATAGCGACGCATGCCATCGAGCTCGGCACGCCACATCTCCGCCACCTTGACCGGCGACTCGATCACCGAACCGATGTGCGGGTCGGGCAGATACGCGTACTGCTCCCAGTCGTCGAGCGACCAGTGCACGGGCAACTCCACGATCGGGACGGTATCCGTCACGATCCGGTATGGGCGGTCATCGCCCATCAGCGACGAGTCATAGGCCAAGCCGTGCTCGGCGATCAGACTCGGTGTCTGCCAGCTCGCTCCCCACAGGGCCGCCCGGTGGCCGCGGACGTCGATGCCCTGCTCCGCGAAGACGGCTAGCGCCCGCTCGAAGTCCGCCCGCTCCTCGGCGGGCGTCAACGTCACCGGCGAGCGGTGACTGTAGGAGTGATGGGCCACCTCGTGTCCCCGCTCCACGATCTCAGCCGCCAACCCCGGCCGGTGTTCGGCTACCCACCCGGGCACGAAGAACGTGGCCTGCACACCCACCTCGTCGAGCATGCGCAGAATCCGCGGCACGCCCACGTCGGGTCCGTAGGACTGGTGCGACATGGTCATCATGTGATCGGCGTAGTGGCCGCCGTTGGCCAGGATCGGCGTTTCCGCGTCCACGTCGAAGGTTAGGGTCGCGACCGTTGCGGCGCCGCGGTGCCATGAGGACGTCATCGCCCCGCGTGCCACGCGTGGGCGTTGGCGATGGTCGCCATGGGTGAGAGCATCGCGTGGTCGAACGGCTCCAGATTCGCGCCTGCCAGCAGGCGGGCAGGCAGGTCCGGGTTGGCGAGCGCGCCGCGTCCGATCGACACCAGATCGGCGTGGCCACCATCGAGGACCACGCTGGTCTGCTCGAGGTCGTGCATGCCGCCGTTGGCCATCACGGGCAACCCGCTCACCTCGCGTGCCAACGCCGTGATCGTTCTGCCGTCGGAGAGACGAGCGGTATCGATGAAATCGCGTCCCTCACTGGCGATGTGGAGATAGTCCGCTCCAGCGCTCGCCAGCGCGGCGAAGACGACCTCGGCATCGGCGACGCCACCGGACCAGCGATGGGTGAAGTCGTTGACCTTGGTTTGCGATACGCGCACGCCGAGCAGGAGATCGTTGCCGAGTCGGCCCCGGATGTCCGCGACGATGCGCGCGGTCAGCCGGATGCGGTTGGCCACCGGTCCGCCGAACTCGTCGCCCCTGGCGTTGGTGTAGTCGGTGAGGAACTGGTCGAGCAGGTAGCCGTTCGCGGCATGCACCTCCACCCCGTCGAATCCCGCAGAACTGGCGCGGACCGCCGCATCGACGAATCCCTCTATCACGCAGTCGATGTCGTCGGTGTTCATCTCGCGGGGTGTCGGCCAGCTGCCCGACCCGCCGTACTCCTCGAGCTTCACCCCGCGCGGTGCGACCGGAGACGGCGCAATCGTCTCCGCGCCATGGGAGTTGCCCTGGGAGAGGGCACCGGCATGCATCAGTTGCGCGATCACCGGTACACCCTCGGCGTGCACGGCGTCGACTACCCTCCGCCAGCCCTCGACGTGGGCGTCGGTGGCCAGGCCGGGTTGGTTCAAGTAACCCTGACTGTGGGTGGTATCGGTGTAGGTGCCCTCGGTGATGACGACGCCGAAGCCGCCGCGGGCGAAATCACGGTAGTAGTCCGCCATTTCATCGGTGGGCGTGCCGTCGGGTGATGCCGACACGCGGGTCATCGGCGCGACGGCCAATCGGTTCCTCAGGTCGACGGCGCCGATTCGTTGTGGCTTCAACGCGGGATGTGTGGTTTGCACTAGCTCAAATCTCCTTCGACGGAACCGGATTCGCATGGTCGATCTCGACGGCGAGTTGCGTCGGGCGGTCGCCGTTGATGGCGTTGACGTCCATCGGACATGCGGACACCACCACCACGCAGTCCACGTCCGCCGACAACGTCAGCGCGTCCCCTGGCTGACTAGTGGCGGGCAACCAGCTCAGCTCGCCGCTCGCACCAACGGGGATGTTCATGAAGACGTTGACCGGCTGAGGAACCACGTCGGCGGTCATCCCGAGCTGCGCAAGCGCGGCATGCAGGTTGTCCGCGCACGACGCGTGCTCCCCGACGCCGAGCATCTGGTAGCGCGCCGGATCACACGCTGCGATCAGCATGTCGTGCACACCGGGCGAGGTGTCGGCGACGAGCGTCAGGATCGGTCGGCGCAGGGTGGTGACGAACTGCTCGCCGATGAGTGGGAAGAGCCTGCCCGTCGACGTGCGGGTGTGGGACGCCGACAGGTGCTCGGCGGGGTCACCGGCCACGAAGGCGAACAGGTCGCCGACCTGCCCACCCTCGACGTCGATCACCCTGACCCGTTCGCCGCGGCGTACTCGTACCGCTCGGCCTGCACCGGCGGGCACCACGACGCGCCTCGCGCTCTTCAACACCATGACGCCATTGAAGCGCCGAAGCCACCGCTGCAGTCATGGCGATCAGCACACCGTCACGCCAGAAGCGGTGGAGGTTCCTACAGGGGCGAGCGAAGCGACGGGGGACGGGACAGCCGGCGTGCGGTGACGATCCACGCACGCGAGTCGAAGTACACGCCGCTGCCCGTGTCGTGGGCGTCGAGGGTGACGCGTAACCGCGTGCGGGCGTGCTCGGCCGACGCGGCGTCCAGGTCGGCAAGCAGGTCTTCGAACTTCAGTAGGCGAAGCACGGCATCGAGGGCGGTGGCGCCATCCGCGCCATAGAAGACGGGCTCTTGCACGTCGGAGAAGCCGACGTCGGTGAAGCCGGCCTCCGCCAGGATGCCTTCCGTGACGGCCGGGTCGGCCAGGGAGAACGCGTTCAGACCGCGGGGTGGCACCGGTACGTCGGTGAGGGACTCACGAATCGCGGTCGCCCACTCATTGCGGTCGCGCTCTTGCCAGACCAACATCACCAGGCGCGCGTCGGCCCGCAGTGCGCGGCCGACATTGGTGAACGCCGCGACGGGTTCGGCGAAGAACATCGTGCCGAACCTGCTGATGCAGAGGTCGAAACTCTCCGGCGCAAAGGGGTGCAGCTGCGCGTCCGCCAGTTCGTAGGCGACGTTGGTCAGGCCCTCGTCGTCACTGACCTGCCGGGCCCGTTCGAGCATCGGCGCGGAGGTGTCGACGCCCAGCACGCTTCCCGCGACGGCTGCGCGGGCAGCCTCGCGCGTGGACAGTCCTGTGCCACAACCGATGTCAAGCACGTGATCGCCAGAGCCGACCCGGACCGCGGCGCGGAAGAGCTCGTTGTGCAGGCGCAACTCCGCGTCGTAGTCAAACAGGTCGGACGTCACCGTCACCGGATCCTCTCGATACCGACAGCACGTCTAATCCGTCGTGCGGCGCGCGTAGGCACGCAGCGCGAAGGGCGCCAGCACCGCGGTGATCAGCAGCGACCACAGGACGGTGGCCAGGATCGGGTGGTGCAGCGGCAGCTGCGCCTCCGGTGGCGCGACGGGGCCGTTGCCCCACAACTCGCGCGTGGCCTGCGCCAGCGACGAGACCGGATTCCATTCGGCCGTCATCCGCAGCCAGGGCGGCATCGGTCCGGTGGGCGCAAACGTGTTGGCCAAGAACGTCACCGGGAACAGCGCGGTGAACATCACGCCGTTGACCGCCTCCACCGACCGCATCACCGAGCCGACCAGGATGCCGAACCAGACCATGCCGAATCCGAACACCAGCATGAGCGCGAACGCCAGCGCTGCCTCGGCGGCGCTGCCGCGGATGCGCCACCCGATGCACAGCCCGGTAATGGTCATCACCACGATGCCGATCGAGGAGTGCAGGAGGCCGGCCACACTGCGGCCGATGAGCACGGAAGATCGGCGGATGGGCAGCGACCGGAATCGATCGATCACGCCCTTCTCGACGTCGGCCGTGATGCCTGCGGCCACGACGAACGCGGTGAACACGATGGTCTGGGCCATGATGCCCGGCAGTAGGAACTCGCGGTAGCTGGCTCCACCGGTGTTGGCGATCGACGCGCCGAAGACGAATGCGAACAGCAGCACGAACATGATCGGCTGCACCGTCACGTCGCTCAGCATCTCGGGCATGCGCTTGGTGTGGATCAGGTTGCGCTTCACCATGATCCAGGACTGTTGGACGATGGTGGTGGGTTTGGTCGCCGGTCGCGAAGCTTCGACGGCGGGCTTGGGGGCCACGGTCGTCATGCTGGAATCTCCTCGTTCTCTTCATCTTCGGCGCGGTGTCCGGTGAGCGAGAGGAACACGTCGTCGAGGCTCGGCCGGGACAGGCCGATGTCGTCGACCTCGATCTTGCCGTCCTGAAGCCAGCCCGCCACCCTGGTCATGTCCGCGATGCCCTCCGCCGCCGCGGTGAGCTGACGTGCGCCCTCGTCGACGTGCACCTCGACGCCGGTCCTGGCGATCAACTCCCGCGCGGTCTGCAGGTCGGCCGCATGCGACACCGTCACCACCAGGCTGGAGTTGCCCGCCTGCTGCTTGAGCTGCAGCGGCGTGCCCTCGGCGATGATGCGCCCCCGGTCCATGACGACGATGTCGTCTGCGAGTTGGTCGGCCTCCTCGAGGTACTGGGTGGTGAGCAGCAGCGTGGTGCCCTGCGCGACCAGGCCGCGCAGCATGTCCCACAGGTCGACGCGGCTGCGCGGATCCAGGCCCGTAGTGGGCTCGTCGAGGAAGAGCACCGGCGGCGACGCGATGAGGCTGACTGCCAGGTCGATGCGCCTGCGCATGCCGCCGGAGTACGACTTCACCGGCCGGTCGGCCGCCTCGGTGATCGAGAACTGTTCGAGCAGTTGATCACCCAGCCGCGCGACGTCCCGACGGCTCATGCCGTAGAGGGCGCCGATCATCCGGATGTTTTCCCTGCCGGTCAGCAGCTCGTCGACCGTCGCGGACTGACCAGTGAGTCCCATGTTGCTGCGCACCATGGCGGGTTCGGTGAGCACGTCGTAACCGGCCACCCGCGCGGTTCCACTGGTGGGTTCGGTGAGCGTCGTCATCATTCGGACGGTCGTGGTCTTGCCTGCCCCGTTGGGTCCCAGCAGGCCCATCACCGTGCCCACCGGTACGACGAAGCTGACGCCGCCGACGGCAGTACTTTCACCGAACCTCTTGACGAGATCGATGGCCTCGATGGCGAATGTCATGTCAGGAACCGTATCGGCGTGAATCGACATGGGCCATGGCTTTTCCTGCGCATGGAGTTTCAGACCCGTCGCGGCCGATGAACTCACCGGGTCGGCTGCCTACACTCGGTTCGATGCTGGTGTGTATCAATGGGGCCTTCGGCTCGGGAAAGACGCAGACCACCTTCGAGCTTTTGCGGCGCGCACCCAGTGCGCACGTGGCTGATCCCGAAGAGATCGGCTTCGCCATCCACCGGATGCTGCCGCGCGCCGCTCGCAACGACTTCCAGAACCGGCCGCAATGGCGATCGGCCGTGGTAGCCACCCTCGCGGATGCGGTGCGGGCGCACGACGGACCGGTACTCGTCCCGATGACCTTGCTGGAGCGGGCCTACTTCGACGAAATCATGTCAGGCCTGCAGGCGACGGGCGTCGACGTGCGGCACTTCGCTCTGATCGCATCGCCTGAGACGCTGCAGCGCAGGCTGCGCACCCGTTCGGGGTTCTGGTTGGCCAGGGCCACCGGCCGGCAGGAGACGTGGGCCGAGCAGCAGATCGAGCGTTGCGTGACGGCGCTGGCCGACGACCGCTTCGCGGAGCACGTCGACACCGACGACCGCACCATCGACGACGTGGTGGAGGACATTGCGGCGCGAGCCGGCTTGCGGCTCGAACACCCAAGGCTGGGCCCGGCCCGTTACCAACTTCGCCGTGCGGCGGTGGGAATCCGGCACATCAGGATCTGACGAGCGCGCGAGAAGTTCGACCGGCCGACGGCGTGTCGCCCTCGAACACGCGCGGTCGCGCCACGGGAGGGTTTGCCCGCGTGAGGGTACAACGGATTCAGGAGTACCGGAAATGGACGCGGAATGGTTTGTAGCACCCGAGTACTGGCTGGCTAGGCAGATCCTGCAGCGCGGCGTCGCGGTGATCTATCTGATCGCCTTCATCACTGCTGCGCGGCAGTTCCGGGCGCTGATCGGTGAGCGCGGGATGCTGCCGGTGCCTGCGTTCGTCGCGCGGGTGTCGTTCCGGGCCACGCCGAGCATCTTCCACCTCCACTACTCCGACCGATTCTTTGCCGTCGTCAGCTGGTTCGGCGCGGCATTGTCGGCGACCATCGTCGGCGGCGTGATCGATCTGGTTCCGCTGTGGGCGTCGATGGCGATGTGGCTGCTGCTCTGGGTGCTGTACCTGTCGATCGTCAACGTCGGTCAGCGGTGGTACGGATTCGGTTGGGAGTCATTGCTTCTGGAGGCCGGCTTCATCGCGATCTTCCTCGGCAACGACGAGACCGCACCGCCGCTGCCTGCGATCCTCCTCGCCATCTGGCTGTTGTTCCGGGTGGAGTTCGGGGCCGGGTTGATCAAGCTGCGCGGCGACGCGTGCTGGCGCGACCTGACCTGCCTGTACTACCACCACGAGACCCAACCGATGCCGGGACCGCTGAGCTGGTTCTTCCACCATCTGCCAAAGCCGCTGCACCGGGTGGAAGTGGCGGGCAACCACTTCGCCCAGCTCGTCGTGCCGTTTGCGCTGTTCGCCCCGCAGCCGATTGCGAGCGGTGCCGCGACGATCGTGATCGTCACCCAGCTGTGGCTGGTGCTCTCCGGCAATTTCGCCTGGCTGAACTGGGTCACGATTATCCTGGCGTTCTGCGCGATCGACCACACCTCGTTCGCCAGGGTGCTCCCCGTGCCCGATCCTCCCGCGCTGCCGCGCACACCGCTCTGGTTCGCGGGCCTGGTGATCGCGTTCGCGGTGGTGACGGTCTGCTTGAGCTACTGGCCGGTGCGCAACATGATCTCGAGCCATCAGCGCATGAACGCAGCGTTCAACCCGTACCACCTGATGAACACCTACGGCGCGTTCGG
This sequence comes from Mycobacterium sp., assembly GCA_025963195.1. Lineage (GTDB taxonomy): Bacteria > Actinomycetota > Actinomycetes > Mycobacteriales > Mycobacteriaceae > Mycobacterium. Next base: position 25,640 of record JAOPVF010000433.1, read on the forward strand.
CAGCATCGGACGCGTTCGGCTCGAGGTGGTGATCGAAGGCACCGACGAGCCCGAAGTCACCGACGCAACGGTGTGGAAGGAGTACGGCTTCAAGGGCAAACCCGGCGACCCGCACCGGCTGCCACGGCAATGGGCGCCTTACCATCTGCGGCTGGACTGGCTGATGTGGTTCGCCGCGCTGACGCCGCGCTATGCGCGGGATTGGCTGGGCCCCTTTGTGATTCGGCTGCTGCAGAACGATGCACCGACGTTGCGCTTGCTTCGGCACAATCCGTTCCCCGAGTCGCCGCCGCGGTACGTCCGCGCGCAGTTGTATCAGTACCGCTTCACCACGTGGCACGAACTACGGCACGAGCGGATGTGGTGGCATCGCACGCTCGTCGGCGAATACCTGCCGCCGGTGTCGCTCGGGAAAGGCCGGATCGCGCTTGGCTAGGCACCCGCGAGCGTGCGCAAAATGTACGCAATTGCGGCGTGTCTGTGTGCAGACACGCGCGGTCGGCGTAGTTGGGGTTAGGTGACGAGCGCGACCGAGTTGGCCCGGCGCAGCTTGCCGGACGGCGTCTTCGGAATGGTGCCGGGCCCCAGCACGACGACGTTGCGTGGCCGCACGTCGACCTCGGTCACCACCTCGTGGGCGACCTGGTGCTCGATGCGACGCACCTCGGCCGGGTCCTGCCAGGCGTTCGACTCCACGGCCACCGCGAAGGTCTCACGGGAGTGGCCCGCGTCGAGCCGGACGGCGACCGCGCATCCGGGTCGCACGCCTTCGACGCGGCCAGCGGCCCGCTCGATGTCGGTGGGATAGATGTTGCGGCCCGCCATGATGATGACGTCCTTGACGCGACCGCAGACCACGATGTGTCCGTTGTCCATCTGGTAGCCCAGGTCGCCGGTGTCGTACCAGCCGTGCTCGTCCTGGGCGGGCAGGAAGCCGCCCATCGTGAGGTAGCCGGGGGTGAGGGACTCGCCGCGCAGCTCGATGACGCCGACGCCGCGGGCGGGCATCACCTCGCCGGTGTCGTCGACGATGCGGGCCTCGAGATCGGTGAGCAGCGGGCCGAGCGAGGCAAGGCGCCGGGTGTTGCCCTTGGTCGACGGCACGGCCCGACGCAGTGCGGCGAGCAGATCGGCGTCGACCTCGTCGACCACCAGTCCGGCGCCGCACTCCGAGAACGACACCGCCAGCGTCGTCTCGGACATGCCGTACGCGGGCAGGATGGCCTCGGGCTTCAACCCGAACGGCTTGCCTGCATCCAGCAGGTCCTCGACGTCGGCCGGCTCGACGGGCTCGGCACCGGACAGCGCGAACCGCAGCGTGGACAGATCGAACTG